>CAJBRY010000405.1 GCA_903958085.1 uncultured Geobacteraceae bacterium | reverse complement strand
GCACTATCTCACCGGCAATAAAAAAAATCAAGGGGGTAGAATCTGCGCAATCCGCCGAAATAAAAAATATCTGAGGATACCAGCAGCCTTTTGTCGTAAATTCGTCATAGGGTTTTTAATGGTACGAAGAAAATTTAACTGCTAAAAGAGTGGACACATTATGAACTGACTACGAAATTTATATTCTTTCTTGCATTACGCACTGCGACTCTGTTATTGTTCTGCGCTATTTTAACCACTTGTGTATTCGAAGCACTGAAAGGATTGCCACGAAATGTTGAAAATGTTTGATTATCTGTTCGGGATGTTTTCCAATGATCTTGCTATTGACCTTGGAACAGCCAACACTCTTGTGTATCTCAAAGGAAAAGGGATTGTTGTACGTGAACCATCTGTTGTTGCTGTACAGAAAATGCCTAACGGTCAACAGAAAGTTTTGAAGGTCGGTATGGAGGCAAAGCAGATGTTGGGTCGGACTCCTGGTTCCATTACGGCAATTCGTCCGATGAAAGACGGAGTCATTGCTGATTTTGATATAACTGAAGAGATGCTGCGTTACTTCATTCACAAGGTTCATAACAGGAAAACCCTTGTTCGTCCGCGTATTGTTATCTGCGTTCCATCAGGAATTACCCAGGTTGAAAAACGTGCAGTCAAGGAATCGGCCGAATCGGCAGGTGCCCGAGAGGTTTATCTTATTGAAGAACCAATGGCTGCTGCAATAGGAGCCGGTCTGCCTATCACAGAAGCATCTGGAAACATGATTGTTGATATAGGTGGTGGTACAACCGAAGTTGCCGTTATTTCACTTGCCGGCATTGTTTATGCCCAGTCAACTCGCATGGGTGGTGACAAGATGGATGAGGCAATCGTTCAGTACATACGCAAGAAATATAATCTTCAGATTGGTGAACGCTGGGCGGAAAAAATAAAAATGGAGATCGGAGAGGCATATCCCGGTCCTGAAACGCTTGAGATGGAAGTAAAAGGGCGCGATCTTGTTTCCGGGATTCCGAAGACAATAAAGGTCAATTCGGATGAAATTCGCGAAGCCTTGAAAGAAGCGGTTAATGCCATTGTTGATACGGTTCGGATATGTCTCGAAAAAACACCTCCGGAACTGGCGGCAGACATTGTGGATCAAGGTATTTTTCTGGCCGGTGGCGGTGCTCTTCTTCGTAACCTAGACCTCCTTCTGCGCGAAGTGACAAAAGTGCCGGTTCTTATTGCAGAAAATCCTCTCGACTGCGTTTGCCTAGGTTCCGGTCTGGTTTTGGATGAGCTTGATCTGCTCCGTCGTGTTGCTATTTCATCCTGACTTTCTGCCACAGAGTCTTGGGGAAGCTAAAAGGCGCATCTCCAAGACTCTGGAGCATAGAGCCCCCCATGATCTGCTATGAGTTCCCCTACTGTTGACATAGTTGTTCCTGTCTGGAACAATCCGTTTGAAACCCGTGCTTGTCTTGCCGCAATTCTCATGCATTCGCCAGGTGCACGCCTGATCATTGTAGATAATGGCAGTAGTCGTGAAACGGAACTGATGCTTGAGGAATTCTCCGAGTCTATGGGAGATAGCGGCCTCTTTATTAAGTCGGAAAGAAATATCGGGCTTGTAGCAGCGATAAATCTTGGACTGGCTCGGTCGGAGGGTGATTTCACCGTTATCGTACGCCCAAATGTAACGGTGCAAAGAGGATGGCTGGAAACTCTCATAAGCGTTGCTGAAACTAGCGGTGCTGGCATACTCTCACCTCTTTTTACCGGGAGAGGTGCTCCACTTCTCCCGCAACTGACTCCAGGATGCACTACGATGGAAAGTTGTACAATATCATTTGAGGCAATCATGTTGAATGCCGCCATGCGTGCGGTTGTCGGTATATTTGACGAACATCTAGATGGAAATGAGTGGTGTCTGAAGGATTATGTTCGACGGACTGCTGCTCATGGCTATCGAACCTGTATAACTGGACGCCTTATTCTGCCTTGCGCTGTTGGGCAGCAGTTCGGTTCAGCTTTGCGAAGAAATGAGATGATACAGAACAGTAGATCTTCGTACATTTCAAAGTGGGGGATTCCTCGGCATTATTGTGTATATTTCGGCAAGGAGGCGGAAACTGTATCTCTGGACACTATGATTACCGCAATTCTTGACGGGGCACGTCAAGGGCATCTTTTTACATTGCTGCTACATCGCCGTCAGTATTCCCTTTTTCTAAAAATGGGATGGACCGGACTGCACACCGGTATAGAGTTGCGCCGTTTGTCACCACTGTTTTCTTTAAAGAGTCTGCAGCGACAGTTTCTGGCACTTCGCACTGCTTCACCTGATTTACTTGCAGTACGCGGGGGCAATGGAATATTGTTCCCAGGTGTTGACACTGCGATTTCGCATGAGGAGCTACTTAGCTCTATCTGTGCTCATACAACTAATATAATTCAAAACGAGGGGCATTATCATGATAACTGAAATTGCGACTCAATTAGCGACTCATCGTGAAGTGATCAACTCTATTGAGAAAAAAATGTCACCACAGATAGTCGAATTGGTTTCTCTGTTGGCAAACACCTTTAATCGACGGGGAAAACTGCTTGTTATGGGGAACGGAGGTTCAGCGGCTGATGCCCAGCATTTCGTCGCTGAAATAGTGAGTCGTTTCAAGATGGAACGACGTGGCCTACCTGCAATTGCGCTTTCAACGGACACATCAATCCTTACTGCTATCGGGAACGATTATGGTTTTGACAAGGTCTTTAGGCGTCAGATTGAAGCGCTGGCAACTCCGCTGGATCTTGTCATCGGAATTTCCACAAGCGGAAATTCTCAAAATGTTCAGCAGGCATTAATGCTGGCAAGAGAGATTGGAACATATACGGTTGGCTTGCTTGGGAAAGATGGCGGTACCATAAAGGATTTCTGTGATTTGGCTCTGATTGTCTCTTCTGATGATACTCCCAGAGTGCAGGAGGGGCACATTACTATTATCCATATTGTTTGTGATCTTCTTGAAAAAACTATGTTTGCATGATAAGGGGGGCACATGGAACGAACAGCTGTTGAAACCCTTTTTGCACATAGCTGCGAAGTTCGATGTCTGGTTGTTGGTGATCTGATGCTTGATGAGTATCTCTGGGGAAAAGCTGAACGAATATCTCCGGAAGCTCCAGTACAAGTGGTGGATATAATAAGAGAGGAGTTACGCCTTGGAGGCGCTGGTAATGTTGTGCATAACCTTGTGGCACTCGGCGTTCAGGTTGCTGTCTGTTCTGTCATCGGTGACGATCAGAACGGGCGTGAACTACTTGAGAAATTTTGTCGACATGGTATTGACACCAGTGCAATATTTCTTGAGGCGGGCCGTAGAACCAGCAGAAAAACGAGAGTTGTAGCAGCCCACCAGCAGATCGTTCGAATTGACAGGGAATCCAGAGAAGCATTGTCGTTGGAAATCGAGCGTCAGCTTTGTACCTGGATCACCGAACATGCCTCAGAATATAAGGTAGTTGTACTTTCTGATTATAATAAAGGGGTGCTGACTCCTGCGGTCATTGCTTCTGCCATATCTGCTGCGGCCAAGGCAGATATACCTGTATTGGTTGATCCGAAAGGTACAGATTTCGCCCGATATGCCGGTGCTACTCTTTTGACGCCTAATCGTAAGGAAGCCGAAGCAGCTTCCGGAATACCAATTAACGATGAATCATCATTGGCACACGCAGCAGAAACTATTATGGACGCGACAGGACTTCAGTATCTGCTTATAACCCGAAGCGAAGAGGGAATGTCACTCTTTTCGAAGGGAGGTAAGGTTACTCATATTCCGACAATTGCCCGCGAGGTATTTGATGTTTCAGGTGCTGGCGACACGGTTCTTGCTACGCTGGCTGTTAGCATCGCTTCAGGATTTGGCATGGCGGAGTCA
The DNA here is from genome assembly GCA_903958085.1 of uncultured Geobacteraceae bacterium. Taxonomy (GTDB): domain Bacteria; phylum Desulfobacterota; class Desulfuromonadia; order Geobacterales; family Pseudopelobacteraceae; genus JACRCG01. The sequence goes on along the minus strand of CAJBRY010000405.1, from coordinate 15,568 downwards.
GCATCTTTAGCAAATGTTGCCGCCGGAATTGCAGTCGGCAAATTGGGAACTTCGATTGTAACACCAGAGGAGATAATTACCACTGTTTCGCTGGCTCATAAGGACAGTCATGCAAAGATAAAAAATTTGGATGTGCTCTCTCCACTGCTTACTGTAGAGAAAAACAGAGGGAAGCGGATAGTTTTCACGAATGGCTGTTTTGATCTGCTTCATGCCGGCCATGTAAAATATCTGCAAAAAGCCAGAAACCTTGGTGATCTATTAGTTCTGGGGCTAAACAGTGATGCTTCTGTCCGACGCCTGAAAGGGATCAAGCGACCGCTTATTGATCAGGACGAACGTGCCCATCTCCTTGCAGCACTTGACTGCATAGATTTTGTAACAATATTTGAAGAGGATACACCGATAGAGCTGATTACCGCTATTAAGCCGCATATCCTGGCAAAAGGTGGCGATTATTCTCTAGATGGAGTTGTTGGCCGAGAAGTCGTGGAATCATATGGCGGGAGGGTAGAACTGATAACATTCTTAGATGGAAAATCCACCACGAATATTATTGAGAAAGTGCTTAGTCTCTATTCTGTTTAAGAACCCATACTTTTTATGACTACTTTCTGCCAAGAGGTAAACACTTGAGACTATGCAGTCGAGACAGGAGCAATAATGACTGAAAATAACGGTTTACGCAGAGAACTATGGATAATGGGCATAAAGCCAGGCGATGAAAGAGAAAATATAATCTCTTCCTATCTCGAGGCCGGTGGCTATACCTGTAGACTAGAACAGTATGAAAATTTGGAACTTGGAAGACCGCTAGGGATTGTGCTCGATATTTCTCCGTTTTCAGATGATGGGTGGGGAGTGCTGATAAAAATAAAGAGTTCTCCTGCAACCAGAAATATTCCTGTTTTACCAGTTTTCCTGAGTGAAAAAGGTAAAGTAGGTGGTGTGTTTCCAGTCGCAGGTTTCTTCATGCTTCCGATAGATGAACAGTATCTTCAAAATCGCCTGGCAGTTTATGGCTTAACTGAAGAGGCAGAAACATGGGATCTGCAAGGAATGGTGGTTTCGCGAAGCGGTGAGGAAAAACTTTCAAAATCTATAGAGGCTCTGGGCTTCGAAGTTATAAAGGGTTACACTGGCATGGAGGCTCTTGCCCTTGCATCTATCCATCCGGTATACTTGGCTTTTAGTAGCCAGATGCTGCCTGATATGTCTGCATTTGAACTTCAGGAGAGACTTCGAATGGATCCGTACAGCAGCAATACCCCGCTGTTTGTGCTGATAAAGGATGGCATGAAGGAGGGAGAGAAGATTGCATTAAGCAGAGAGATAGCTCATTTGACGAGAAAAAAACAGCTCTCCTGTGCTGAATTTCTAGGTTATCTGCGGCGGAGGGAATAGCCGCAGAAACAAATATTGCAAAAAATAATTAACTTCAATATCTACAGCAAACCCTCCAATTCTCTGATTTCCACACTGGCCTTGGTTCGAAGATCTTTGGCCCATTGACTGAAACGCTCTTCAGATTTCTTTTTGTAGATAATTTCCTCAATTTCAGCTTTTACGTTTTCAAAAGGCCTGGGTGATCCTGCTGTCCTGGCTTCGAGTTTAATAATGTGGAGTCCCATTGATGTAGTTACAAGTTCACTGATTTCACCCGGTTTCAGAGAAAGTATCGTTTTCTCGAGTTCAGGCTGCATATCCCCTTTTTTGAAGCTTCCCATGTCCCCTCCATCTTTCTGTGCTGCCGGGTCTTCCGAGAATTTTTTTGCCAGTTTAGCAAAATCTTTGCCTGCCTTAGCTCCTGCCAGGACTAATTGAGCAGTTGATTTTAATGTTTTTATGTCTTCACTAGACATTTTTTCATCAATTTTAAAAAAGATATGCCTGGCGCGGAAACTTTCCTCTTCTGTGTATCTTGTGAGATTTGCCTTATAGTAGTCAAGCATCTCACCTTCTCCAACCTGTACTTTTGCCCGAACTTCCATACTTACCAGTTTCAGCTTTTCGATCTGCTCCCGCAGCTGCGCTCTATACAGGTCAAACGAAAGACCTTGACCCGCTAAAGCAGCAACGAGTGCCTCCTGTGTTGGAATGTTATTCTGCTTTCGTACGTCATCAATTGCCTGGCGAATTTCCTCTTCAGTTACTCGAATGTTTAACTCTTTTATCTTTTGTTCAGTGAGCTTCTTTTCAATGAGTCGATCAAGTGCCGTCTGGCGGATTTGACTTCTGACTGTATTGTTCAATATTCCCTTCTTTTCAGCATCGTTGATCAGAGGCAGCGCTTCACGTCCAACATCATAAAGGGTTATGATCTCATCATTTACAATAGCAACTATGGCGTTAGTGATGTTTCTGTTCTTCTTGAAATCATCAACTGCCTGGTCTCTATTTATCGTTGTCGCTGCCGAATCTTTAGTAACGGCAGAATCATTGCTGGCGCATCCTCCCGTCAACATAATAACAAACAGAGCAGCCACTGTTGCTGAATAACGTTTCTTCATTGTATTAACTCTTTTCTGCCTCGGAAGTATAAAACCGGAAGGGGGGATATTTCCCCTCGCCTCCGGTTTTATCTGTTCAAAACGCACCTGATAGATTCCTGAATAATTTATTTATTAACAGGAGCTACAACTTTAGGAGTTTCGACAGGTACTTTGGCATCAGCTTTTGGCTCTTCTTTTTTTCCGCTGACACTATTTAGCACATCCTCTTTGATTGTAATTTTAGCCGTTTTCTTGAGATCTTCCTTGATTTTCTGAAAAACCTCCTGCTGCTTGGCAGGAAGAATGGCTCCCTTTATCTGTTCTTTAACCTCATCAAACGGGCGGATCCCAGCCGCACGTTTCCCCGTAAGTTTAATAATGTGAAAACCAAAATCGGATTTTACTATATCGGAAATCTGACCTTCCTTAAGTGCCAGGGCAGCTTTTTCGAAAGCAGGAACCATATTTCCTTTTCCGAACCAGCCCAAATCACCACCCTTTGCTGAGGACGAGTCAACTGAGCTTTTTTTGGCCAGATCCTCAAAATTTCCACCGGCTTTTAGCTGAGCCTGTACTTCCTTGGCTTCCTTCTCTGTTTTTACAAGAATATGGCTGGCTTTAATCTGATCACCAGACTTGAATTTGTCCTTGTTCTGCTCATAAAACTTTTTCATATCTTCATCAGAAACTTTTGATTCTGCCTCAACTTTTTTCTTAAGGAAGGATTCCACCACAAGGCGTTTTCTGAGATCCTGCAATTTTTCATCTATTTCTGCACCTTTGTCGAGACCGTCCTTTGAAGCTTGCTGCAGAATCAGTTCACGAACAACCATCGTATCAAGCATTTCTTTGCGACCTTGCGGGGTATCTGCCATTGCTTTCAGATATTCTGGCAGATTTTTCAACTCGCGGTCAAAATCACCGGTAGTAATGCTACCACCGTTTACTTCCGCCATAACCTTCCCTTCTTTTTTTCCTTCTGACTTTGCTCCTCCACTAGTGCCGCCGTCCTGACACCCTACAAGTGCAGCCACGCAAATGGAGGCAGTAAACAACTTAGTTGCAGTAATAATTTTCACGTAAAACTCCTTTTAGTTTATGTATTGATGCGCGTCTAAAACCGATAAAAACTAGCATAACAGTCAAGGTGTTGCAACAATATTTCATATCAATATTCCATATCAAAATATGTTAATAGCTACAGAGTCTTTTGTGCTGCCTGTAAGAATGAAAAATCCCTCCCCCCAACCGTCAAGTTATGCTACAATTACACAATTTTATTAAAGGAACGTTCGTATGTTGATCCCTAACACGTCCCCTAGTTTACTCCATTGGGAGGAGGGAACGCCTGCTCCTCTCTGGGGAGCTCTTTTTGGTAACGCCAACTCATTGGCTCTTGAGATTGGCTGCGGTGTGGGTGATTTTATAGTTCAGATGGCTGCTATGCATCCGGAGCTTAACTTTATTGCCATTGATTTTTATAACAAAGGGTGCATTAAGACATGTAAAAGGGTGGACAAGTCGGGCCTTAACAATGTTCGGGTGCTCCGAGTTGAAGCACGAACTTTTATTGAAGCCTGCATTCCTTCAGAGTCACTTTCGATGATAATAATCAATTGTCCGGATCCATGGCCTAAACTCCGTCACAGAAAGAGGCGTCTTGTAAGCTCAGAATTTGTTGCTTATCTTTCCGGTTTTCTGAAATCCGGTGCTGATTTTTTCTTTGCAACAGATTTTGTTGACTATGGTCTTGATGTGGCTGAATTCATGACAGTTCAGCCCGGTTTAGTTAATCAACTACTTCCTGATAAATACACACATGCACTACCGGATTATCCGGTCTCAAAATATATGCGACGCTTTATGGATTTGGGACAGCCGATATATTATGTCCATTATCGGAGAAGATGAGAATTGGCGGTTGGGGGAGATATGGAAGAGAAATGCATAAATAGGGAGCCTAGTTTTTTTCGGCCCCTTGGCGTTACTATGCGGGGTGAAGTTCGCGTTATAAGAATTATTCTTTCTGGATGGCTGCTTGCTATAGTGGGTTTTCAACTCTTTGCCTATCTTCTTGAGGTCAGTTATTCAGAATTGCTCCTTGAGGATTTGGTATTTTTCAATCTTCCAATTCAATTCTGGTTGAGCGGGCAGTTTCTGCCGCTCTGGTTTATTATTCTCTGCATTTTGTTCAATGTATGGATGGATCGAAATACCGTACAGTCTACGGAAGGTTCGCTCCGTTTTCGTATCAAGCCTGCCAGCGGGGAGGACGAATAATGGATTTTGGAATTATTCAGTTGGCGCCACTTGCAATGGTGATCAGCATGTTTGCCCTCTTTATTCTTTCCGGCTTGCGTAACAGTAAACGCCAGACACTCGAATATGGTTTCGGCGGCAGTTACACCGGACGTGTAGGAATCGGTGCCGGTATTGCGAGCAACTGGATGAGTGCCGCAAGTTTTCTAGGTCTCGCGGGCATTTTTTATCTTAAGGGATATTTTGCCATGGCATATGTCGTTGGCTGGACAGGTGGGTATGTACTGCTGCTTGTACTGATGGCCACGCAGATTCGCCGTTTCGGAAAGTACACAACGCCAGACTTTGTAGGTTTCCGCTACGAATCCGAAAAGGCAAGAACCTTGGCAGCCCTGATTTCAATAATTATCGCTGTTGTTTACTGTGTTGCACAATTTAGAGGCATTGCCCTGCTGGTAGGATGGCTTTTCGGTATTGCATATATTCCCGCTGTTGTTATCGGGACTTCTCTTCTGGTCTCATTTGTGGTTGTCTCCGGTACACTGGGGACTGCTCGCAACCAAAAACTGCAATATTTTGTTTTAATTATTACCTTTATTCTTCCTTTGATGTTGTTGACCCGTAAGTTGGGATATTTTTGGATACTGCCGCAGTTTGGTTATGGAGCTGCCATCTCTGAATTACAGCAGCAGTTTGGCTTCAACTGGTCGGAACCTTTTGCCAGCACTACCCTGTTTGAATGGTTTGCACTATGTTTTACTCTGATGTTCGGGACTGCCGGTCTGCCACATGTGCTGTCTCGTTTTTATATGGTTCCTGGTATTCGTGATGCGCGATGGGGAGTTGTTTGGGGTTTGTTCTTTATTGCATTGATTTACTGGTCGGCCCCGGCATACGGCGTGTTAGCCCGCCTTTTTGAAGCTCGCAACGGTATTGCATCAAATGTTGGCACTGCTGATGCTGCTGATATGATTGTTCTTTCTGCGGCAAGCCTTGGTGGGCTTCCTATATGGGCGGTTGGACTGTTAGCTGCAGGTGGAATGAGTGCAGCGTTTTCCACAACGGCGGGTTTATTGATGACCGGATCTGCATCCTTTTCGTACGACATTTATCCGCGACTTATACGCCCAAACGCTTCCGAATCAGATAAAATTTATGCTGCAAAAGGTTTTTTTCTGGTTTTGGCGGCTATTGTAATGCTTCTTGCCTTGCGTCCATGGGGGATGATTGCTGAGATTGCTGCTTTTGCCTTTGCAATCGCCGGCAACACAATATTCCCTGCTTTCCTGCTTGGCATCTGGTGGCCTCGAGCTAATGCAACCGGAGTAATCTGCGGTATGTTGACCGGGCTGGTTATCAGTTTTCTTCCTCTTTTTACCGGTAATTTATTTCCATTTATTTTGCAGATCTTTCCGCTTACATCTTCCGCGTTTGTGGGTGCGCCACTGGTTATGACGGTAATGATTGCCGTTTCATTGGCTACAGCACCGCCATCATCAACCATCGGTCTTTTTCTAAGAAAAAATGTGCATGACTGTACGGAAAGCTCATGAATCCACTACTATTTGCCCAAAGCGGTGACGTTACTTCCTGGCAGACGGCTAAAGATTTTGCTGCCGCTTTTCAGAAGACGCTTCGGGATCTTTCTGCGTCCGACCGAATCGGCAGTGTTGAGAAAGTTTATTCCGAGACTTCTGGTGCGTTGGAAAATTATATTGCAGTAAATAGTGAGATTCTTAAGAATCTGGAGCGGATAAATGAGAAAGTATCTTTGGTTCAATCGACTAATATTAAGGAATTGACGACCGATTTCTATACCGATTTGTATCGTCATTTTGTTTATTTTAGATCAGCATCGGCATTCTATCACCTGAGCATGATGTTTCTTTGTCAGGTGAGTGGCACTATAGTCACACAGACAGCGGAGCAACTGGGGTTAGCACCCGTTCTTCTTAAAGAGATCTCTTTAATAGCCATAGGGCCCACCGGCCGCAGAGAGTATTCGCCATTCTGCCCTCTTCAGATTCTGATCGTACATGGCGAAGCGACAGATACTCAACATCATAGCATTGATCTATTCAGTCATGCACTTCACTCCAGATTTGAAGCGGCCGGAATAGCTGTTGACCCGGTCGTAACACCTCGTAATGCTCGCTGGCGAGGGAATATGACAGATTGGCAACTTCGCTGTGAAGATGCACTTCATAAGCAGGGAGATGATTTAATAGACCTCTGCCGTCTTGTTGACCAATATCAGCTTTATTCTCCTGAAAGTGCTGGAATGGAGCTAAAAAAAATAAGCAGCAAATTTCTGAATGGGAGTCACTCCGCCCTGTCAAATTATATTGAACGGATGACATCTATTTCAAATGGTGTGGGTCTTATGGGGCGCCTGAAGCTGGAGCGGAGTGGCAGCCAGCGAGGGATGTTCAATCTGCTGGATCACGGACTTTTGCCTTTTTCTGCCGCTATGTCGGCATTGGCCCTCATAAAGGGAAGTTTTGCCATCAGTAATTGCGATAGAATTCATGATCTTTTAAAACGGGGAGAACTGGATGTTGAACTGGCAGAGCGTATGCTGAAAACCTGGCATACGCTGAATGGTCTCTGTTTGCAGCTGGAGCATTCTACTAGTCTGGAGAATCATTCCAGGCAGGCAATATGTCTTGATCCGGATGAATTTTCAGCTGAGCAAAAACAGCAATTGAAGGAAACTCTCGAATCAGTTGCATTTATCCAGCGTCATGTGGCGATAGTATTCTCCGGGATTGGAGAATAAAAAGCTATGATTCTATCACTTTCAACCGGAAGCCTCTTTACACTGCCTTTGCAGAGGGTTTTTGAGCTTGCGGCTGAATCTGGATTTGAGGGGGTAGAGCTGATTATTAATCAGGATTTTCAGAGGGTAAACTCTGCTAAACTGGTGCGTTCCCTACAGGAGATTACTACCATACACTCCATCCATGCTCCCTTTATGGCACTTGATGGTTGGGGTGGAACCATCGATTCACTCAAGTATTCAGTCAAATTGGCGGCTGAATGCGAAATCCCGCTTGTAAATTTTCATCCACCTTCTTGGATGGGGTTAGAGATAGGATTCTGGCGCTGGCTTTACAGCATTCAGGACTATCAGAGAGAAATTGGTTTGGAAGGAAAAGTTGCTATAGCTATGGAAAATATGCCCTGGGTGGGCAGGTGGAAAATCAATCCTAATATTTTATCAAATACCCAACGAATGGTTGATTTTATAAGGGATCATAATCTCTATATGACTTTCGACTGCACTCATATGGGATCGGGGAAAACAAATTTTATCAATGATTTCTTTCTATGTTATGACTCCGGGCGGATTTTAAATATCCATTTTTCAGATTACGGACATGATAGAGAACATCTTGTTCCAGGACATGGGATTTTGCCGCTTACCAGATTTCTTAACCATCTGCGAAGTACAGAGTATCAAAACACAGTCACGCTTGAGCTGGATCCTAAAGAATTTCCGAAAGGAGAACAGAATATCCTCAAAAGTCTGAAGGAGATGTTAGCTTTCCTGCGCAAAGAAACCGATCCACAAACTGATTCCCCACGTGAGTATACCCAGGAAACTGTACAGGTATCTTCGGGTTACTCAAGGCATACAGCCTGAGTGTTATCCTCTGAATCAACATACATGCCGACTTTGATGGGTTTGCCAAAGATGGAAAAGACTTCTCTTTATGACTGATAGATATATTGAAAAATCTTTTATCTATTTGCTTTGCTTCTCTATTCTTATTCATATTGGAGTGATTGCAGTCTTTGTGTATTATCCGCCGTCAGCTTCAGAGCTACCTAAAGAGCCAGTATTTATTGATCTGCAGCAGATGTCTGAAATAAAACAAATGCCAGAAAACCGTCAACAAGAGACAAAACGGCGATCAGAGCAGCGTATAAGAGTTGAAAAGGAGAGTGCGCCGCTCGGTGACTCGCCGAAAGATGTTCAGGCAATCGAGAAAAAAGCTGTAACACTTCCTGAGCAAAAAGTGGCACTGCCTGTCAAGCCCTCCAGTCAACCTCAACAGGTCTCGCCGGTGCAACAACTGCCCCCGGTGCAACAGTCCAAAGTTGCCCCAGGAACTTCAGTGGCAGGTCTTTTAAAACCAAAAACGCAAGTTGCAAAGCAACAGTCTGTCCTTCCTCAACTGTTTCCTGCGGCCAGTCGTTTAGCAAAGCTGGAAGAGAGTTATCGCCGGAAATTTGAAAACGATATTGCAGAAGGCGATACAAGATTTCTGAACAGTGATGACATCGTATTCGGCTCGTTCCTCCGCCGGTTTGAAGGAGCGGTTTATGGAGTCTGGCGCTATCCACAGGAGGCAGCTATGCGCGGCATAGAAGGGATTACTCCTGTTCGTATAACATTTAACCGTCGCGGCGAAATAACAAGTATTCAGCAATTGGAAAGTTCTGGTGCAAGAATACTGGATGAAGAAGTATTGCGTACTCTCCGGGCCATAGGCTCCGTGGGAGGCTTTCCAAAAGGATACGATAGGGATGAGTTCCACCTTATAGCGTTTTTTCAGTACGGCGGCGCCAGAAAGTCTTTGAGGTGAAAAGTATTAATGGTTTTTTGATAGCAGCTCCGCAGAGTGGCAGCGGCAAGACTACAGTATGTTTGGCCATTATGGCCGCGCTTGTCCGGCGTGGCCTGTCCGTCGCACCATTTAAGTGCGGGCCCGATTTTATTGATCCGGGGTATCATAGAGCTGTTACAGGCCGCCCTTCGATTAATCTGGATGGCTGGATGTGCGACGAGGATTTTGTTCTTAGTACTTTTCAAGCCAATCTGCAAAATCATATTCGCCCCATCGCAATAATTGAAGGCGTAATGGGACTATTTGACGGAATCTCCAATGCTGGAAAAGAGGGGAGTACTGCACAGATTGCTGCCATAACCGGAGTGCCTGTTGTCCTTGTTGTAAATGCACGTGGAATGGCAGCAAGTGCAGCTGCACTTGTTAAAGGTTTTGCCAGTTTTGATCCTCAGGTCAAATTTGCTGGTGTCATTTTCAATAATGTCGGCAGTGATAACCACGCAGCTTTACTCAAGGAGGTGCTTGCCGCGCACTGCCCCGAAATTCACTGTTTTGGCTGTATTCAGCGTGATGAGGCTCTGGCGCTCCCATCTCGGCATCTCGGTTTGATTACTGTGGAAGATAATCCGCTATCGGAAGAGTTTATTGGTCGCCTTGCCGATATGGCAGAATGTTCTCTAGATATGGAACTCCTTGCGGAGTTTATTTTTGACTCTGAGAAGGCTTCAGAAGATAATGTCAGATCAGTTCTGAAAACTGTGTCACCATTAAGGATCGCTGTGGCAAGTGATGCTGCATTTTGCTTCATGTACGAGGACAATCTTCGTCTGCTAAGGGAAGCTGGTGCGGAACTGGTATTTTTTTCTCCACTTATCGACTCCGAACTGCCGACTGGTATCAGTGGGATTTATCTCCCTGGTGGCTATCCGGAGCTTTATGCAGAAAGGCTTGATCACAACGTAAGCATGAAGGAGTCCATTAGAACAGCGATTGCTGAAGATATGCCTGTCTATGCGGAGTGTGGCGGCTTTGTCTATCTCACCGAGGGAATTGATGCATCGGAAGACCAGTCGTCAGCAAAATTTGTCAGTATTTTCCCGACGCGTTGCCGTATGCTGTCTCGACGTAAGGCATTAGGCTACAGGCAGGTAGAATTTTCAGAAGATAGCATTGTCGGGGTAAAAGGAACTGTACTTCGGGGGCATGAATTCCATTATTCGGAGATGGTGGGAATGCCTGATGGGGTTGAACGTATTTACGATGTTTCACGTCAGGGAGTAACGCACAACAGAGAAGGATTCCGCTATCGCAACTGCCTGGCCTCCTACATACATCTGCATTTCGGTAGCAATCCGAAAATTGCCGGATCGTTTGTTGCGGCCTGTCGTTGTTACGTTGACCGCTTGAATATTCTGAACAGGTAAATCCTATGAGCAAGATTTTAGTTACCGGTGCCGCCGGATTTATTGGTTTTCACCTTGTTAAACGCCTTCTGCAAGAGGAGCATTGTATTATTGGGCTTGACAACCTCAATGATTACTATGATGTATCCTTGAAAGAAGCTCGCCTTGCAATTTTAGCGGAGTTGGACGGCTTTACATTTGTCAGGGGCTATTTGGAAGATAGAGTTCTTGTAGATAACTTGTTTAAAACAGGAGAGTTTGAGCTAGTCATCAATCTTGCCGCTCAGGCTGGAGTCAGATATTCACTCGAAAATCCTCATGCTTATGTTGAGAGTAATGTATGCGGCTTTCTGAATGTTTTGGAAGGATGTCGTAATAATAACATCAAACATCTTGTGTATGCATCTTCTAGCTCAGTGTATGGCTCCAATACGGTGGTTCCGTTTTCAGAACACCATCACGTTGACCATCCGGTCTCGCTCTATGCGGCTACTAAACGTTCAAACGAGTTAATGGCACATACATATTCCAGCCTTTTTTCTATTCCTGTTACCGGCCTTAGATTTTTCACGGTCTACGGTCCCTGGGGACGTCCTGATATGGCCTACTTTGCGTTTACAAAGGCAATTCTGGAGGCCCGTACAATCGACGTCTTCAACAATGGCATGATGCAACGTGATTTTACATATATAGATGATATTATTGAAGGAATTGTGCGAGTTTTGGATTGCATTCCGCAGTCGGACTTTTCGTGGAACGCTGAAAAATCTGATCCAGCTGCGACTGTCGCACCTTACAGGCTTTACAACATCGGTAATAGCCAGCCGGTGGAACTGGGGCATTTTATCGAGGTATTGGAAAAGTGTCTTGGCAAAAAGGCAAACAAACTTTTTCTGCCGATGCAACCTGGAGAGGTTCTTATTACCTCTGCTGATGTTTCTGACATTGCGGATGCGGTCGGTTTTAGACCGGGAACAACAATTGAAGATGGATTAGCTCGCTTCGTAGATTGGTATCGAGGGTATTACGGATGAATTTGAGGGATTACCGCTTAGTTGTGCCGCATATAAGGTATTGATTGTAGTGGATAGGGTAGCTACAAAAGAAATTACAGAATAGTTGACTGATGTAAATACCTATTAAATTAGCGATTTAGTTAGTGTTTTGTTTTTGGCACGCTCTCTGCAAGAATGCACTCCAAACACATTCCCTTTGGAGGTAGTACAAATGAAAAAAGTTCTTTCGACAATCGTAGCCGCCCTCGTAGCTGTTTCCTTTTCCGCTGTAGTTTTCGCTGCTGATGCTAAAGCTCCTGCTGCTGCTCCTGCTGATGCTGCTCCTGCTGCAGAAGCAAAGAAAGATGCAAAGCCTGCTAAGAAGAAAGCTGCTAAGAAAAAAGCTGCTAAGAAAGTAGAAGAGAAAAAAGACGCTGCTGCTCCTGCTGCTGCTCCTGCAAAGTAATTCGATTTTTTCGAATTTCAAAAAGCCGCATCGAAAGATGCGGCTTTTTTTGTGCCAAATATTCAACAGTATTGGCCATTTAAAGCTTTTTTGTGTGACTGACATATTCAGCGATAGTATACCGTCCATCATAAGATGGATGCTTGAAGGCGCTCATGCGTGAATCTTGGCTTGTGTTTGTTCCATTATGCAGCCATAGGTAACTATTGTATTACTCTGATTCTATCTCGTATACTCGGTTGAAATTAAACTGCCTTATTCTGTTTTTCTAGCAGTTGCGTAGTGAGTGGCTTCGTGCTACTAAATGTACTATGGAAATCCAAAAGGGGGGCTTTTGGCAGACACTCTGGCAGGACATACCTTGGTAGAGTCATCGGACATCGGAGATGATGCGCTGGCTGAAATCAGCTTAATCCTTGAAATGCACTGCAACTTTAGTATTTCCGTCTACAAGGATAAGTGCATGAAGCGCCGCATTGCCATAAGGATGCGCTCGTGTCGTTGCCTTGACGCTTCAGCTTATTGCAATGTGCTGCGGCAAAACAGTCAGGAACTTTTGTTGCTAAAAAAAGCACTGACCATTCACGTTAGCCAATTCTTCCGTAATCCCTCTATGTTCGAAAAATTAAAGACCATTGTTCTACCTCCTCTTTTTCAATCAACAGTTGCTGAACAGAAACAGCTGCAATTTTGGAGTCTTGGCTGCGCTGGGGGGGAAGAGGCATATAGTCTTGGTATTTTGCTGCACGAATTTTTTGCCGAGGATATTTTGCAATCTCCAGTCAAGATTCTAGCATCTGATATTGATGACGATATTTTGAAAACCGCTGTAGAGGCAGAATATCACGAGGATCGACTGAAGGATATTCCTGAGGACATAAGAGAGAACTATTTTAGTCATATTGGTTCGCGTCTGCAGTTGCTGCCATCAATAAAGGAAATGGTGACATTTCACAAGCAGAACATTATGGATGTAGACACGTTCGAACCTTGCGAAATGGTTCTTTGCAGAAATACTCTTATCTATTTTACACGACCGGATCAAGAGAAAATTCTGCGTGGCATTGCGCATATTCTACCTTCAGGCGGTGTTCTTGTGTTGGGAAAATCAGAAACACTTGTAGGTGATGTTCGTAAATTATTTACTACAATTTGTCCGCTTGAACGTATATATCGTAGGGTATGACAACTGGATGCAAATTATAAATATTTATTCATTTGCGGAGGTCTGTTTATGCGTATTCCAATAGGTTATAAGTTTATTCTCGGTTTTGTTGTTGTTGTTGCAGCAGTCGCGTTCAGCCCCAAGCTGGTAGGAATGCTCGGATATTCTACTGAGATTAGCGGGATTTTCGGATATGTTGTAGCAATGACGATTGGGTTGATTCTGGGGTGGCTATTTTCAAAAGGGTTCACTGCCAATATTGGAATACTTACGACTTCTGCTGAATCCATAAGTCGAGGCGACCTGACCAGGGACGTTATAATCAGTCCGTCAAAAATTCCAGACGAGAGCCATGATTTAGCACAACTGATCAATCTGATGCTTCAAAACTTGCGGGAACTTGTCAGACACATAAAAAATACGTCAGGGAAGCTTACCGAATCTGCGCGCGAGATTAATTCAACCGCTCTGGAAATTAATGCTTCTACCGAAGAAGTGGCCCAGGCGATAGAGCAAATTTCACGTGGTGCCGAGACGCAGGCTGAACTTGTTGAAAAAGGCTCAAAAACTATAAAGGAAATGGCAATTTCAATAGAACTCGTTGCCGCACGTGCCCGAGAAACAGCGAAAACTGCTAGGGAGACCAGTCTTACGGCGCAACATGGGGGGGCGTTAGCCAATGATTCTCTTGAACGGATGAAAGATTTTTTTGAAATGCAGGAAAAGATAGTACTGCAGTTCGGCAGTTTTAACAATAAGCTGCAGAAAGTTGGTAAGGTTGCAGATTGTATTGGTGATATTGCCAGACAAACTAATTTACTTGCATTAAATGCTTCTATTGAAGCGGCCAGAGCCGGTGAATATGGCAAAGGTTTTGCTGTTGTTGCTGAAGAAGTTAGAAAGCTGGCCGATGGTTCATCTCAATCCGTGACTGACATCAGCGAGATGATAGAAAACCTGCGTGATGAGAGTCGAAGCATTCATGAAGTCATAATCGAAAGCTCCAGAAGCATTAACGAGGGAAAAAAGAATATTGACGTTACCGCGACTGCATTTCAGGAAATACTTAAAACAGTTCTTGACACCGAAAGGAAGGCTTCAAGTATTGCGGATCTCTCAATGATGCAAAAGGAGGGGTCGGTCAAAATGGTTTCGGCGGTTGATGAAATTGCAAGGTTGGCTGATGATAACGCTGCTTCTACCGAACAGGTTTCTGCGGCAACGGAAGAGCAATTGGCGTCAATGCAGGATATGGCTCTTGCAACTAAAGAGCTTGCACAGCTTGCAGATGAACTAATGGCAGTGGTTGAGCGTTTTCAGATAGATAACAACTAGCGAATATTTATGCCAGAAAATGGGAAATATTTGGTTTTTTTACTGCAGGGTATTCGATTCGCTGTGGATCTGGCTAAAGTAGCTGAAGTTTGCGATCCGCTACAGATTTCACCTATTCCCCGTGCTCCAGAGTTTATAACTGGTGTAATTAATTTTCATGGAGACATTGTTGCAACAATAGACCTTGCTCACTTTCTTGGCCTTTCAGGATCAAGTCGGCAGGGAAAGCTGATTGTGATCTGTCAGGATATTTCCCCAATCGCTTTTTATGTTGATTCGGTAGTCAAAATAATTTCCGAAAATGAGGTTGCCTTCAATATGCCTGATAATGGCAGGCTTGCTCTTGCTAAGCTAGGTTTCACAGGTGGAGAAGCGGTTTTGCTGGACCTTGAAACGCTTGCAAAAGAAACAGAAAATTGTCTCACTAATAATTAACATCTGCAAAAAAACTTGCTTGACGTCAAAAAATATCTTGACTCCATAATTTTTTTGCGTATATTCCAAGGTCGATTTATAAACCATGCGCATTGCGTTTAAATGGTAAACTCACAAAAGAAAGAGGTAACTCACATGAAAAAGCTGATCTCCCTGACACTCGTACTGGCACTAACAACTGTATTTGCAGCCGGCTGCAAGAAAAAAGAAGAAGCACCTGCTCCTGCACCTGCTCCTGCTGTTGAGGCACCTAAGCCTGTTCAGGCTCCGATGTCTGCAAAAGCTGGCGCTGCTCCTGCAGCTGCACCTGCTGAGGCTCCTAAGGCTCCAGAAGCTGGCAAGCCTGCAGAAGCACCAAAGAAATAATTTTAAGCCGGTTTTAGTACAAAAAAGCCTGCGGGATTTCTCGCAGGCTTTTTTGTATCCGGAATACGGGCGGGGTCT
>CAJBRY010000404.1 GCA_903958085.1 uncultured Geobacteraceae bacterium | reverse complement strand
TTCAGGTTTTTGAGAGTTACAAGTGCTGACAGGTTGTTCGGTAAAGATAGGTTACGAACGGCTAAAAGTGCAGCAATAATATTACCATTAAAATCATCAAGCTCCTTCTGGGAAATTCCCTGAAGCTTCTGCTCAGCCATTCGCGTCCGTAAAATTGAGACAGTAATTAGACAGTGGGCGAGCAGGTTAAAATATACTTGTTGGTCAGATGTTGACTCAGGTCGTTGCCAGACAGCAACATAGACTGGGTGTGAATCGTAAAACCCGCGAAGTGGCATTTTCCCGGATTTGTTGGTATCGGCTAGCAACGACTGAAGCGCCGAAGCTGATTTAAGTTCCAGACATACGGCTTGCCATTTGGAACAAGGGATAGCAGAGTCAAATTCGGAATACAGCTTGTTGAGACTTTCCAGACTAGGAATAAGTTGTAGGAGGTTATCAATAATACGAGGCAGTTCTAATGGATCTTCGGTGGCATCAATGAATTTCAAGAGCGAGTGGAGGTCGCGTCGATCAAATCCATTTGTATGAAGATGATCATCAATTTTTTCCCATAAGCTCATGACAGATTTTCTTTTTTTTCAGATGATTTTGCCTTGGGATGAAACAAAGTGTTTTTTGCGTAACCTGACATAACGGCAAGTTTTGATTTGCTATGCGTACCTGGCAATAACAATTTATCACATTTTACTTTTCCCATTTTTTTGTAAAGAGCTCCAATTGTCACCGGATTTCTAACTGACATTAATAGTGGAGAAAGTAATATATCGGTATTCACAATAAGCTCTATTTCTGACTGACTCGGGCGGTCAATAAGAATGACTGACAAATTCTGGTCCATATCTAGCGAAGATTTAGCCAGCAGAAGAGATCTCAACCCGCCAATGCACTTATAACGATCCTTTGTTCTCTTATGCCGAATAACAATGATCGGGTGAAGCAGCAAGTGAATAGCATACGCCTGTTCTGTCAGGGTATCAGCTGACGGCAACATATAATCAGAAGTAGCCTGTAATACACTGTAATCTTCATAAAGCTCATGTGGGACTATTTTATTCAACTCTAGTGAGATAATCGTACAATTTAGACCGATCTGATTGGTTGTACTCTTTTCTCTTATCACATCAAAATTCCTTTGAGTCGTACAGAGGCTTAGCCAGTTTTTTCATTTCAGGATCCACTATAATATCCATAAAAGTTGTCGTCTTTTTTTTGGGTATGGCTACTGATACTGACACTTGAGAATGAAGTAGCCCAAACTTAGTGATAATCCGATTAATCTCTTTTTTCAATTCAGCCTCAAGGTCATGTGGATTTAGTTCAGGCTCAGCAGATGCATTTACATAGATTCTTGTTTTAAAATTCTCGGACGTTTCAGGTTCTGGTTTGTTGACTTTGGCAACATATCTTATTCCGCATTGCTCGCAAATTTCCCTGTCCATATCCCCTAAAAAAATAACTTTTAGAAATCTTAAATCTGTGATTGCTTGGACCTGTATCGTTGGCAAAACTGGTACCAATGATAAGTAGAGTGTTGGAGTGCAGTCAATTTCCATGGAGATATTGTGATTATTTGCAACAATAATTCCTCCGCCACAGGGTGCCTGAAACCCCCGTACTGTCTCAAATTTAAGTTCTGAAAATAACTTAGGCATTATTTCAGCTAAATCTCTTGTCATCAATGCAGACCACTTGGGCTTATTAATTAAGTACGGAGACAATGGCCGGAACGATATCTCTGTTTCATTTATAATACTTTGAGACGAATCTTGAAGCCAGGGCCAGTTGACTTCCAGAATTCTTCCCAATTTTTGGAGCATCTGGGTTCTCGGAATCGAGTCACTTTGCTCCCACCTGGCGATGTGTGTAGTTGCCCTCATGCCCAGTCCAATGGCGAGGTTTGCTTGGGTAAGACCTTTAAGCAGCCGTAGTGCCTTTATTTTTTGCCCGACAACCATTATTTTCCCCTCTCAACCATCTACATTAAACGCACAAAAACATTATTAACATAAATAATCAATAAATATTAGGGCGTCAATATTTTTTATTGACATTAGTGTTATTAACATTTTAAATACAATTGAAGTCGGATTAAACTATCTCAAAGGATTATTCAATGGGAACAATTAGAATATCAATTACCCCAAGGGATAGGCTCCTAAAAGTCCCAAAGGCTTGGCGGCGTAAATTTGCGGAAGAAGCGGCCGAACTGGTAATTACAGAAGGAAGGTACAAAGAAATAATGCTCCGTATTACAGGGATTACGCTGGCCGACTTGACTGGCGATTCAACAGCCCAAACCACGCAAAAAACAAGAAGGCGACATGCTGTATTGGCTGAAACTGAGCAACCTGTTGAAAAATGTCCACCAGCGGCACCACCACAGAAAGCAGGAGTTTCAAGTGTTGAGCAATTTATGTTGATATCTTAAAGCACTACAAACGCGCTAAGTAACATATTATACTGAAGAGCAGCATGTTGATAAAGTGAAGGTATTTGTGCCGGATAGTTCGCGATGGCGGCAAGAATCCAATCCGTTATTTGAATATTATAATTATCTTTGACAATTCAATCCTTCAAAGCCTCCGAAGGCTGAACCCCCATAACATGCAATATTGGTACTATTGCCGAACCAAGGGCAATAGGCAGCAGGAAAACGAGCGGCATTACCACCATCCATGGCGGACCAATCAGCCAGAAAGTGGAAAAGTGATCAATTTTGTATATCAGATAGTCCGGTATACTGCCATTTATCAGGCTTTCAGGATTGATCAGATTCAATTTATCGGCAAACCAATAGCCAAATCCAGACAACAGCGCATAAGCGGCAACCAGACAGAAGAGGTAGATCCTTGTTAGTCGTACCAGATTCATAACGATGAAAATCCGCATGATGTCCCTGCGACGAGCACCGATGCAGCGCAAAAGACCAATTTCACGGATTGAATCCTTCACCTGCCCGCTTAACAACTGATAGATTATCACCAGCATTGCCAGAGAATAGAGCGACATAATGACATATAGCGTTATACTTGTTTCCGGGTCATCCCTGATTATTTTAAAAAGCCTCCCCATGCTGCCGTCCGAACTACGATCATAAACGTTCAGCCCTAGAGATGCTGCAAGATCCTTAACTGCCTGTTCCTGTCCTGGTTTTATAATCAGGTTGACGTTATTAGTGCTGTCATCCTTTTTTGCATTCGGGTTATTGCCCCGCCGTAGTGCAGATAATTCGAGGATCTGCCGGGCGACCTCTTCAGGTAGTACGCTCGTCATGCCGTTTTCGGTACGATCCCATACAAAACCGACTACCTGAAGCTTCACCGTCAGAGCATCCTGTATGCGTGCCAGTTCTGGATTTTTACGCTCAAGTTCCTCCAAATGCTTTTTGCGTTTATCCATAATGGATTTCCGATAGCGCGTATAATCCAACTGATCGGCTGTTAACGCCGTCGGAGTCGACTCTGTTCCCCACGGGTTGAGGTAAATGCTAAAAGAACGTCCCAGCCAACGGCGTATTTCTTCTTTTTCGTTGCGTGCGAAGCGCTGCTGCTCCGGCGACCAGCTAAGTGACAACAAATCGCGACCCAGCAATACCGGCACGCAGGTAGGATCAATTTTCTCTGGCGGCAGCGTTCGGTAGAGTTCAAAAAACTCCTTCGTGTAACCACAAAAATAGGGTATCGACGCATAGCGGACTTCACCAAAATCAGCATAAATGTTAGACAGCCATGTCTGGGCGGTCATAACATGCAGTACGGCGGGGTGATCCCGCAGTGCTTTAATTTGTGCCGGTGTTATTGGAGTTTCAGATTTCGGAGGTACGGAAATGCGCAGATGAGTCGGATGCGGGAACTTGGAATCATAAGATACAACGCGCACCCGGTCGAGCATGGAGTATGTCACGTTCATAGTTATTATTGTTAGAAGCGTTAGCAGAAAAAGCGGCGCCGAATATTTGAGGCTGCCGAAGATACGTTTGCGCTTCCACCGTTTGCGACTGAGAGAGAAGGCATCGCGCCACGAGATCATGCCAACCTCCCGGAATCGATGCGGATGGTGCGACTGCCGAACCCGGCCACCCACGGACTGTGGGTGACCAGCAGGATGGAGGCAGTCGCTTCCCGGTGAATTGAGGCAAAGATATCCATGACCACCTGACTGCTGTCATGGTCAAGGTTACCGGTCGGTTCATCAGCAATCAGCAGTGGTGGATCTGTAACCAGGGCACGGGCGATGGCCACCCGCTGACACTCTCCGCCGGAAAGTTCATTCGGATAATGTCCACGGCGATGGCCGAGCCCAAGTGAATCAAGGCGCTGCCGGGCACGCTCCAGTCGCTCCGCCTCCGCTACGCCGGCCAGCATCAGCGGCAGCGCCACGTTCTCCTCCGCCGAAAGATAATCGAGCAGATTGAACGACTGGAAAACAAAACCGATCTCCCGATTTCGCACCAACGCCAGCTCACGGTCTTTCATCCGCCCCCGGTCAAGCCCCATAAAACGGACATCTCCGGAAGTGGGAGAAAGTATGCCGCCGCACAGCTGCAGGAAGGTACTCTTGCCCGCCCCGGACGGCCCGGTGACAGTGACGAATTCGCCCCGCTCCAGGGTAAAATCCACTTCGCAGAGCGCGAAAACATTCTCCTTGCCTTTGCGGTAGAGTACCGAGGCGTTGTGCAGTTCTACTACCGGTGGTGCAGTATTGTCAGGACTGTTCATCTGACTGCTTTCATAGGAAAAATGGGACTATCAGGAAAAACTTCCTGTGAAACCTGTTCTCACACGAAGCCACGAAAGCACGGAGAAATGCAAAATATTTTCTGATTTGTCGCTCGAGATGCAAACGCTCTTTCGCCGTAAGCAGGTGCGCCAAAGTAGCATCATTTCAGCCTATTAAATTCACTCCAAGTTGCAATTGTTAAAGAAATTATAGCTTGTTGACGCAAAACCCCATCCATCCGCGTATTAACATTCTCCAGAATATCACCAAGCTCCTTCTCCAAAATCTTGTTGCCGCGCAGGTTTTGTGACATCAGGAAGCCAATCTGTGCCCCGCTCCCCCGAACCGCTGTAATGGAGCCTTCAAGTTCGCTCCCCGGATATTCCGCAAAGTACCGGTACATCTCCTCCTTGAACAGTTCCCTGATCCGTTCCTTCTGTGCCGGCTTCACAAGTAAGTCAGATGTTTTATCAAGGGAGGTATCAAGCAGTTCGCCGATCTTGCGGTCTACTTCGAGTTGATTCTTGTCATAGCCGCTCTGTGCTGATGTGATGATCTTTCTGCGTACCGCCAGTTCCGTCAGTTTCTGCCGCTCAGCTACCCTACCATTCTGCCAGGCAGTGGTGGCGGCAATCTCTTTTTCTGCTGTGACAATCAGCGCGTTCAGTTCGGCCTGACGCTTGCTGACATATTCTCCGGCAATGGCGGAGTGCGGCAGGCAGATGGTGAGCAGCAGGGTCAGGGCGATGATGGTGCGGGTTATCGTCATGGCTGGTCTCCGGGGATATCCTTATCAGGCGCTCCGGGAGTTAGTGGCACGCTGGGGGAAGCATCGTGCTTTTCATCTGCCGCTTTCTCTTCCGGCAGCTCATCATCCACAATCAACTCCTCAATAGGCGCCGTAACTGACGCTTTATCTAACGCCACACTCTTCTGCACCACCGTCTCTCCACCCGCTTCATTAACCGCCTTGATGGAAATAGTGTGCTGACCTGTTGCGATGCCGGAAAGCGGTATCCGCACGGCCTCATTTTTTTCATCCAGGATACCGTCCACCGGTGAGATGCTGCGCCATTCGCCGCCGTCAACGGCAATTGCCAGTTCGGAGATAACGGAGAGCTTGTCGGTTACTTTCGCTGTCAACCCGCCGGATGCAGGGTCAAATGTCATATCCAGAATCTCCGGCCTGCCGTTGTTGATGACAAATAACTGCGAGGTGCGTGAGGTGATCAGCGGTGCTTCAAAGTTTGACGGGGCATCGCTGGCAGTCAGGCGTAGATGGTAGCGTCCATCCGGAAGCTGCGCAACCGGCAGACTGAACTTCAATTCAGTGAGCGGGAGTTGCCCGCTTACATTCTGCCACATCGATGCTGATTCTTCTTTGATTGCAATCCGATATTCCAGCTTGTCACTGTTGGGATCGCCCGCCTCCCACGTAATTTGGCGTTGTGCGCCACCCTTGGCAAGTTCGCGATCGCCAATAGTAAGAGTCTTGATCTCAGGTCGCTGGTTTTTTTCTGCAAAGCGCCATGAGAATCCATAAAACTCACCTTTGCCGGTCATATCAATCCGTATCTGGGCGAAACTCGTTGCTTTTGACGACTCCGGTGCGACACCGCTCGTCCGCTCAATCCATTTGGTCCAGGTGTTATCGGGCTTTGGTGTATGTCCGTTGCGGGTATAAACCTTTACGCCGGAACCACGCCAGGAAAGCGCACCCCATCTTGCCGGACGACCAGGGCTGTAAGGTTTGGTTTTGAATGATCCGCTCCTCCCATGTTTTTCGTTGCGCATAAAGGCGACCGCTTCGTGACCCGATGCCAGAAAAACTCGGGGAGAACCATCCTTCATCAATATGGCAGTTGCATTGATATATTCCAGTTCCTGAACCGTCCAGAGTTCTCTCTCGTCAGGATTTGCACGCACCATATAGACACGACCCGATGGGCCGGTGGCGAGATATATTCTGCCGTCGCCGTCAACTTTGGCATCCATGATATGTTCATTCTTCAGCATAGCCAAACGATCAATGCGATATTCCTTGCCGATCAGATAGACAGCTCCGGAAGCATAGTTTGAGGTTGTTGAGCGCATCTGGTCAGGAGGTGCCGGCATCTTCTCATCAATACCGAAACCTTGCGGCAGGTCGGTCAGCTTCTTGAAATACTTTTTATAACCGTCTTCGGCCTTTTCATCGGCTGGCACCCGCAGTTTGTTGACTGCAACCACAAGACTATCCTTGTACTCCACTATCCGCTGAACACTCTCTTCATCAAAATGGTGCAGTGTCTCGACCTTATCCTTCCCGCGTATCTGATAGAGGTTGCCGCTGTCACCGCCGCCTGCAAGCAATCTTCCCTTTGACCAGCAGAGGGTGCGCACGTTGGTATCCTTGAGCTGCGCCCACACTTCAAAGGCTCCGGTGGCAAGGTTGATCCGGTATACCTGACCCAGCGGCCCGGTTGCAGCATAGAGAAAACCGTTTTCCCCCTCAACCAGATCCCACACTCCGCGTACAATCAGCTTACAGAGAAGAACAAACTCATCCGGTTTATCGGATTTTTTTATGGCGATGATGCCATTGCCTGAAAAACCGGCTACGACCCGATTGCCGGATATAGCACGCAACACGGTCACCGAACTGTTGGCATCCTTACCCTCTTTGGATAAACTACTCAGCGTGAGCGGAACGAATATCCCTTCCTTATTAAGGCGCACAACAACCGGCGGCGTCCCCCCAGCGGCCAGCAGTTCACCGGATTTATCAAAAGCACCTGTCCAGAAGGAGACGTCATCCTTATAAAGTTTCTTCTCTGTCTTGATGCCGGGTGACAGACGACCACGGTCGGAGTACATGATTCCTTCATAAGAACCGGCACCGGAATCACCGAGGTTTTTCTCTGTCCATTCGCGGGTGGCAGTGGCGTGGGCGAGTGATATTATGTTCAGCAGAAGCAAGCAGAGGAAGATAATGCGGCTAAATGGCATTTAATGTCTCCTGGATTATAGGTTGGTTGCAGTGATATACCATAAGATGGACAAAATTGACATTCCCGGCAAATCCAGATTCACCCCAGCTCACTCACAATTCTCCACCACCAGCAACTCCCGAGTATCCAGATTAAGCGCAACAAGATTACCAAAGCCAATATGCCCCTTGTCGTAACAACCGTTATCCAGACAGATAACCGGTTTGTCCAGTGATGCACGGATCTCGAACAGAGGCGTCATGGTATGGCCACAGACGAGGGTATGTCCTTTGAGTTTTTCCGGCTGAATACGAAAATCACGCTCCCACAACATGAACTGAGGTGAGGTGTCCCAAATAGGATCAGCAGCTCTGAAATCCAATCCGGCATGCACAAAAACATAATCATGCTCCATTGTCGTTCTGATAAGCGGCATGGCTGCCATAAAATCCAGATACCGCTTCGGAATCTCCTCCGGCCCGTTCACGCCAAACTGCCGAACCGTCTGTAACCCCCAGTTGCCGTACCAGAGATCACGCGCCGCTGGTTCGGAGACAGCATCAAGGCACATCTGCTCGTGATTCCCCCTGAGCGGACGAACATCATAATCCTTTTCCAATATGAGATGTGTTAGATAGTCAAGCACCCCTTTGCTGTCAGGGCCACGGTCGATGTAATCTCCGAGCATAAAAAGAGTGTCGTCCGACCCCAAACGTATGACATCCTCAACCATTATCCGCAGGGTTTTACTGCATCCGTGAACATCACCTATGACGTAGCGATTATTAACAAATATATTTGAAAAGCGTCCTGCCCAAGGGCGAGCAAATTGACTGTTATCCATTTGTTATCTACTCCCCACCAAGCACCATAATACTTGCTTCGCTATTTCCCTCAATATTCCAGTCGGCTCTGGCAACAGTTCGATTTAGCCGCGCTTCAGGATAAGTGCTGCCGTTAAGGTTGCCCGGCGACAGAACCACCAGCTCATCACTTCTTGCTACACCGGATAGCCACCCGGCAATTTCCTCGATAGTTACAGGCATTGTTTCCGACGGACGAACCGACCTTCCAGCCTGCACCAACACCCTGAACTGCGGTTGATCATACCCGGCAGGAATAGTTACAGGTATGCTGACATCTTTCGGTTCACCGAACGGCCCGTTCAATCGCACCTTGAGATTAACGGTGTCTCCCGGCTTTGCCTTGATACGTGTGAATGCAGCTTCGGAGATACGCCCGGTCTTTGCGTTCGGCAGTTCCATCATTGTTATGGCGATAGATGAGATTGATTGATAATCCTTTATGGGAAACAAAAGTGCGGTCAGAAGGGCTTGAAGTGGATTGGTAATAAGCGGTGAATCGCTCTTCAATACATCCGAACTGAAGCGCTGGTTGATGCGAACCGGAGCTTCAAGTCCCTTGATGCCGATGCTCATGGCAACTTCAAGATCCATGTCATTCGGGTTATAGTGAACAAGACCATTTAAAATATTGCGAACGGCACGTATTGTTATCGCAGGAACAAGCCGGGTGTGATCAAGTATTTCCAGATTGTAATGTTTTTTGCTTCCAACAGCGTTGACGTAATCTACCGTAAATGGCGACATGAGGGCTTTTGTGCCGAGACGCCCCACAAGCGCCGATTTACCATCCCAGATGACGCTTCCTATTTCTTCCAGCGGTGATGCTTCCTTGTGCGACATATCAGACTTTGAAATAATTCCATGGACTGTGGCACGGTGTATGGGAAGCTGCACACTGTCACCGCTAAAAAAGTTTTCATGGCCGTACGCAAGCAGCATTCCGTTATCAACGTATGTTACTGTTCCCGATGATCCCATCCAAAAATCGCCACGCACCTGTGTCAGCGCAATCATACTGCCCGGCTTCAATTCTGTTGTCTGTAGTTGTTTCACTTGTGTAAGCGGTGCTGATTTGGCAGCATCCTCCAGCATTCTGTCTATCGGCACCGCCATGGCAATCTGGCGAGTCAGATTTTGTTCCATATGCGAAATTGCGCCTGCCAGTCTGCCGTCGAAATAAACCGGACTGCCGCTGAAGCCTGAACCAAGGCGAAGTTTTTCGTCACGCACCTTCAGGAGCATATATCTGCTGCCCGCCACCGGACCATCAACAATGTTCTGCAATTCCACCGAAAATTCTTCCGGCTCAGTCCCCTCAAACACAGAATATGCCGTACCTTTCATGCCAGGTTTCAGCTCATTGAGGGAGATGAATTTTGACGTTTCCGCATGGAGCGGCAGGGACAGGACCAGCAGAATGGTGATGGTCGTGATAATGCGGATTGTTGTCATGGTTTTATTCCTTGTCAAAGATTTTGAAATTACATGATTTGAGTTCAATCAGAACCCGGCACATCACTCTTTGCCGATTGACTCGGAAAATTTCATTTCCTCACCACTACCCCAATCCGCAGGATAGATATTGGGCAATATTTTCCGGAGTGCAGAGAAATTTGCGGCGATTATGGGTCACAACAGTAAAAAAAATATGTCCTACCATTTATCCGTAACCCCCGGCATCGCAAATATCAGCACCCGTAGGTTGCCGTTGAACAGCTTCACCGCGAAACGCAACATTTCCGTCAAATCTACCATTGCCGTCGCGTTGATGAAACGTAACGCGACCTACAAAGCCGGTTTTAATTATTCACCAACAAATACGCATTCGAGAAGCGCACTGATCTCTTCGTCACTAAGAATTTTTTCCTGTTTCTTCGTGCCTAGATTTTCCAGAAGCGGATAACCACGCAGCAGCGCCCTGAACTCATCTCTCATCCGTTGTGGCCAAGCCGGACGATACACAAGCCTTCGGAAATCATCCGATTCATTGCGACGTTTTTCCTGTTGCTGACGGATATCTTGAAACTGTTCCCTGGTTACCGTCACTTTCAGATAGCGCATAAACTTTTTTAGCGTATGCTCACAGGCTTCAGAAGGCTTTGCATTCTCGTAGGCCCGGTGCTGTTCCTCAACAATTGCGTGCTCACTGCCTGGTCTTTCGCTTATACGCAGTTCAACGGTAGAAAGAGGCTGACCGGTTGCCGAGGCTCGAATCGAGAATATGTGCGACCCAAAATAGCGGCATTGGCTTACATACGTCCCCACGCAATGCCTCATACGCTTCCCCTCTTCATGTAGTACCCAGGGATAGTTCAAGGGAACCACCGTATGCTGATCATTGTGCCACGGCGTACTGATAAAAGTTGGCCATCCCGAGGAAGTAACTTCAGCTTCGTCGACGATCGTTTCCTGCTCTTCCATCCGGCGCAACAGCCACTCATGCCAACGATGTGAGAGGACAGCAATCTTCAGGATCGAATACTGCCATAAAGCTTCACTTGCTTTACTTTGAAGAGTGCCAACCTCGGCAGACCATTCACGCAGAGATTTCTCAAAATCCGGAACCGTTGTGATGTCTATCAAGGTCACGCCATATTTCTCCAGGCGAGCAGGAATCCGAGCATATCCCTCTTTGACCATATCGTTCAGGCAGGTTGCCAGCATCTCGGGATATTTGCGCTCGCGAAGATTACCCAACGCCGAAAAGACCGGCAGAATAAAGCGACACAAATGCTGCCAATCTTCCTTTGAATCTGGCCAATAACCAGGCTTCAGCATAGCAAGCAGATCAACCAGCTGGTCAAGTTGCGGACGCCACTCTTTGCCAACCAATTCATAATCTTTACCTACGAGAAAACGAACAACCGACAGGGAACACTTGAAATAATCAGTAAGCACCGGCAAAAGCGGATTGCCCGAATCCACATTCTGTTGCAGCCGTTGATAACGAAAATCGGTGGTCACAAGACTGAGAGCGTCTCGCAATAAAGGAAACGTCTGCACTGCCTGACGACGATAGCACTCGATCTTCGCAACAGGATGTATCAGATAGTTATGAGCAACGGCATCTTCAAACGACAAAATCGGTTCATTGCCGAGGAGTGCCATAACATCCTGATCCAGTGTGTCGTTGAACTTTACCAATCCTTCCACAAAGACAGCTTTATAAGGGTAAGCAGCCTGCCGAACGTTTTCGTCGGCAAGCTTCACCGACAAAGAATTTTCAAGTGTCGATCTAATTTCAGCTCTGGCCAGATCTTCAGCAATCATGTTGATATCAGGCAGCGTTGAGCGTTCCGCTTTACGCCAACCGGCAAGAGTGGCAAGATAGGTTAATTTTGCATCCAGCTCCCTGGGATTGGCAGTATCAATACATTTAGAAATTCGTTCCAACACACTAAAGGAAATGAACGGCGTAAAAGTCCATATTGTGAAACCCAAAACTTTGTGGGATGCCAGCTCTATCCAAAGGATATAGTTGGAGATATTTCTGTAGAGTAAAACGCCATCCTCACGGATGTCTATCGTCGGGAATATGAGAACCTGCCGCCAATGTTCCTGAGGAGGGAGAAGAGTATAAATCTGGGCAGATTTTTGGTGATTGATCAACATGGTGCGAGCCTGTAAATAGATTATTATGAGCTACTGAATATTTAGACGGACAAAGGCAGTTAATTCTACATCTATAAAATTTTTGTGGAATAGCCCGTCAATAGAGCAACAATACTTTCGTTAACGAACCTGCTTCCCATAACAACATCGCCGTCTCGGGCATGATCAAGCGCGCTATTCCCGGTTTTATCTGTCATGTTCGGATCTGCTCTGTTCACAAGCAGCAGTTTCACAATATCCAGGTCTTCATTATTGTCGCAAGCGATTAAAGCACTTACAACAGCTCCCCCAACCTCTGTAGCTCCGCCTCACCACTCAACATGATCCCAACATCTGCCGCGTATTCCCGCGCCCCGGCGGTAAAACCGGCCTTTGACACATACCAGTGCTTTACCGACATGGTTACGGTTTTGCCCACAAACGCCTCAAGCTCCTTGCGACCAACGGCCTTTCCTTTCCACTTTACCTCTACAGCCCATGAGGTATCCCCTGTGCCAATGGCATCTATTTCTACCCTGCCATCCGAGCTTGTGTACGATTCCACCTTACTGAAACAGGGGAGCAGAACATCTTCGGCAACTCCGAAAATATCCCCCGGCACCTGCTGCCTGGCGAATCGTCGCATCATCCCACGCACCAGTTCTTCACGACTCTGCCCCAGTTCCGTGGCAGCCTGCTGATATTTCCGATCCAGTTCAACCATGATCGCCGCCAAGTCACGTTCACCCGGAAATTCAGGTGCCTCGATGCCGTGCTGTACGTATGCAACCCAGTAACGCAGAATGGCATCTGTGTAATAGTAACGGCGATCCCGTTCATGCAGCAGGCCGATATGCTCAAGCTCTTTCAGGTTGGTTCGTACAGCCCCCTGCGTCATCCTAATCTGCCGTGCAAGCTCGGACTGTGTCATCGGATCATCATTGGTGGCGATCAGGTCAAGAATTGTACGCAACACACCATATCCCTTGGCCCGTTGCAGAGAAATGTTATAGAGGTACGTACAGTACGCATGGATCAACCCACCCGGAGAAAGGGTCTCGGCTACGAAAGAACGTTTGACAAGATTTTCGGTAAGAACTTCACCACGATCGGCAAAAAGATTCAGGCGCCGCAGAAGCTGGACGAGATAAAAGGGTGAACCTGCGCTGTAGTGATGCAGCAGACCTACAAGGCGATTATCCAACTGCGGAATGAATTTACGGATGAGATTTTCGGACTCGGCACGGGAATAGGGGTAAAGCGCAACATGGCTGAATTGGCCGAATAGTGGACTCTGGCTCTCTCGGGTGATGGCGTCCATCTCGGAAATGATGGAGCCGCAGATACACCAGACCACGTTGTTGGCACGATCCTTGGCAGCCCTCAACAACTTGAGTACGTTCTTGGCCTGGTTAAAGTTGGCAAGGCTGGCAATTTCCTGAAACTCATCCAAGAAGAGGAGCACCCGCCGACCAGTAATCTGTGCCATCAGTGACGGAAAAGCAAACGCCTCCTGCAATAACCTCTGGCGGTCTGGGCGGGCACGTTCAAGCTCGTGCACAATCGGTTGCAACGCCTCGCGCAGCGCTTGATCCTTTACCTGAAAGATCAGGGAAGAAAGCTGTAAATAGGGGAGCGGCAGGGTTTCACCTTTACCGTACAACCAGTAAAGCTGCCAGCCGATGAACTTGACGGCAAAATCCTCCGGCGTTTCAGAAAGTTCCTCCATGTTGACATATACCGGCAGAACCGTGGAGTCGCCAACATAACGGCGGATGAACTCCTTAATCAGCATGGATTTACCGATACGGCGCAGGCCGGATAGATGCAGGTCAGCCGGTCGCTTCCCGAGAAGATGCCGCTCAAGCTGAGCAAGTTCGTTCTCACGGCCGGTGAATATGGCTTGGTCTTCCGGGCGATAGATATAATCTAACATATTTTACCCCCAAACGGTGTTAATGTCGTTTGGGGGTATTTTTACGCCAGAAAAGGAATAAGGTCAAGGACAAACAGATATTTTTCAAGGTAATGTAATCGCCTTCAGAAAAGCAGGCGTTAATACCATGCTCGCTGCTGGAGTATCCCGAACCAAACTTGCAGAGCGTCTCGGTGTTGATGAGAAAGCTGTCAGGCGTCTTCTTGATCCGCGTCATCAGTTACATAACTTTCAAGCTTTAAAGCCTGACCCCAAAGTTCCTTTCCTCAGCCCCCACCTCTTAAGTCTTCATTATGACCAACACCATAAACCAGCCCAGTACGGTCTTCTTTGCTTATAGCTTTACTCACCATTACATGAATATTTTGCAGCTTCATCCAATGTGGAAAAATACTTAATGCTTGTATGCTTACCACCGTAAGGTGCATATGAAAGACTTGGGCTTTTGGCATAAAAAACTGTGCGAGTATTTCCATCATCACATGAAATCGTCCAGCCATTTTCACCATCAGCGTAATTATGAGCAGCTTTTATTTTCCAGCCGATGTTCTTTTGCTGGAAAGGTTCAAGTTCAGAATCTATTGTTATTGAGTTGCATCTAGTATTGGCGATTAACATGACTTTGTCGAAAAACACAGCAAGTCCACCAACACTATTGCGACCACTATAACCAAAAACTTGCGAAGCTAGCCGAGGAAATGTTTTAGCAGGTTTATTTTCATCTTTAAATTCAACATTTGCACTAGAACATGTATCATCATTGTTGCAACTGATAAATAGGCCATCGCCTTTAGAAAAATGAATTTTATCTAGTGGATATTTTGCTTTACTAGACTTTAGATCTGGTTCTTCGCTTGAGTACTCTGTTATTTCTGTCAGAACACAGTCCTTCAATATAAATTTAATTTTTTCGCCAGCGTACGTATAAGAGAATGAAATATCTGGATTGCTATCATTACTACTTTTACAACTCTTTGGCTCAGCCTCAACCGTATCTACGTTCCATATCCCTACACAGCCAATCGTGATTACAGCAATTAAATAATTGAACATGCACTTTCCCTCCAAATATATTGTATTTCAATTAGCTTGATGCTTCAGTGAACGTCCTATGCCTACGGGTTCAGGTCAGACTTTCAGCTATTTGAGCAATTATTTTCGCAAACACGTTCCGTTTGTCGAGTCCAAATTAGCAAGCTGATATTTCCGGTACAAGATATCGAACCCTATTTCTTTGATCCAGCTAACATTACATCTAGCATTTTTCATCGATAAAACACCCGCAAGCCTGTGATTATTCAGGGGACATAATACCGATTATGGTTTCTTCGTCTCTCACCTAACCTCAAAAAACGCAATGCCATAACAGACTTTCCGGTATTTGATATTTTCGTCAAAACCCAAAAACGGGTTAGTCATGGTTGACATCATCAGCTGTCCAGCTTCTCGGTCAACTCAATAAATTGTGCAGCCCGTTCCAATTGTTCTTCAGCCTCTTCCGGTGTCACTCCCTTACTACTGTCGTAATCACTGGTGTGCCGCACTTCCATACTCTGATGAGAAATCGGTGAAACTCCGTCGGCACTTCGCCGGTCTTGGCAAACTCTCTGCCAAAAGCAGTATAAGGGTCAAAGGGTCAGGTCTCAACTTCTGACAAAACCCAGCTTAGATTCTATCCGACTGAGAATCTTCTTCAGCTTCAGATCTGACCCGGCTCTTATTTCCAACCTCCGGTTTGCTTGAGAAACTGCCGCATCGCTTAACTGAAGACTGTTTCTCGTCCAACGTAAATGGCTTCAAAACTGCCGGATTTTAGGGCAGGTCGTAAGCCTCGTTGGGATGACATCCGGTAACTTTTATTTAATCGACATATTTTTTTGATCTGCGCGTTCGTAGCGCAGTCGATGTAAATTTATCTGAAGCTTTTTTTTTACCTTTTTTGGGTTTCATGACAGAGCCGTTCGACCGTACACAAGCATCTAAAAAGAACAGGCCAAACTCTGTGTATTGGATTCTTCCATATGAAAGACAAGATACGTGCCCGTCCTCATTCTTAACTCCGGCCTTGGCCCGATCTATATATACTTTTCTCAAGGCATGATATTCCTTGCTTGGCACAAGATATTCATCCAGAGAAGTGTCTTCGTGGATTAACAGCAACCCAAGACTTTCCAAAGAAACAAAGTACTTATAGATATTACCTGGAAACAGAATGGTAGTTTTGTTTTCAAGTCCCGTCAGGCACCTGTCTGACATATAAGTTGTCTTTGTTGCAATTCCGTCATCCTCTCCCTCAATTTTTTCCCAGCTAACACTCAGGCAACGGAAATAATCATTTTGTGCGGTAGCTTTTAAAATTCTCGCTTCATCCGGCGAAATGCTAGATACAATGTTCACAAACCTCGGGTGCGCTAAGCCGCTCTCCTCTTCAATTGATGCTCTCCGTAACAGCCGAACGAATAAAGCGGACAGATCCTCGTCGGTTATGTATGTTAATTTTTCGAGAAGTGTATTTGCTATCTCAGGAGCAGCTGGAATTACGGTCTTTCCTTGTTTAGCTGCCGCTTCCAATTCCTTCTCGAACATCTCGATATTATGTTGAAAAATGCGTTTTCGTTTTTCCTGCCAGAGTTGTAACGGCAACAGAAAGGTCGTTGATGTTTCAACTGCCGTGGAAATTGCCCTACCGATTGCCACCACGCTCGGCTTTGCAAGATCCTTGTAAAACTCGGATAGGACTTTCATTTCTGGGCCGCCGGGCAGCAAACCTCCACTTAACTCAGGTAGTGACATCGTGTATCTATCCTTTCTACTATAAAAGTGAACACAAAGTGATCGGGGGCAAGTCTTGAAAAACACTTTTATGACTTTTTCCCTCTTAGAATATTCCGGTGACATAATACTGATTATTGTTTTTTGGGCCTTCCCGCCTTGCCTATACTCAAATCCCGACCAGTCAAATTGTTTACAAAAGTTTATTCGCCCATACAAGCTTTATGTAAAGCATCCTCAATACCGATATTAGCAAAGGAACCACTACGTGCACCACTGAACCCACCTGAACCATAGCCAATAGTGTTGTAATCATGTTTCATGTGGTAAGCATTAGCGTAACCACCATCCTCACAATCAACATTTGTAACCAATTCTCCTCTAGCGTTAGTAACTCGACTGGTGATTTTATATTCCCCTGAACGTCGTTTTGGGCCTTTATTTCCGGGGCTCGACGAGTTACCTGACAACACAGCCTGATAGTCTCCATAATACAGTGGCGGAGCATTCAAATTAGCTAAGCTATATTTATAATATTCTTCGCTTGACTTGTTGTAGATTGTAACATCTTTAGAAGTCGTATGATAAACACCACAATTTGTAAAAGGCGAAGTAAATACCACTTCGTATTTATGCTTACCAGTAACTTTAATTGCACGACATGTAGTCCCATTAGTGTCATTTACAAAAAAGAGTTCACTACCTCCCAATGGACCAGACACAAAACCTTCTTTTAGAGGCAGTAAAATGTTGCCAGACTGCACAACAACAATATGATATTTATCAGATATTTCAACTATTACCATTTTAGAAGTAACGTCAGCCGAATCCATACGTGCCTCAGTTTGTACCCAATTTTTCAGAAAAAAACGTTTTAATTTAGCATCATATATATTCCATTTACCGCTAAGCTTTACTGATTTAAATCTAGATTCATTAGACATATAAAAACAAATCCCTCTTTCTGGTATTGTTTGATCTAACTGAACGGTTTTATTACCAATTACTGCTGTGCATTTTTCACTATCGTAGCCATCATATGAAAATGCGTAATTCGATGATAGAGTGATTATCGCTGTTATTACCAACAATGTGATTTTCAAGATGACCTCCAGTAACATGTTTGTATATCTAAATTTGAATGTCAGACGCACGCAATTACTCTATGATTGCCTAACCGCACTAAACAAGTGCAGGCAATTTTCCAGAAAATAGAATCATGCCTTCCTATACTCCGGCACAGTGTACATTGTGTTGCCCCCTCTGCCTTTAATATGCAAATCCCTCTTCCCTTGCATGTGAACAATATGTGGGATTAGAGATATAGTACCGATGTGATTGGGGCTATGATGCCAGCATAATTTGGTTACCGTTCCATCTTTTCTGTGCACAAAAGGATTTGTAGTTGCACTGACATGAAGTAAATCGCCTTCTTCAAAAAATATTTCCTGTATTGATTTTTGCAACTCCTTATCTTCATACAACATCTTGTTACCCACTTGCCTGTAATAGCGGGCTTCCTTTCCTGAGTTTCTGATTCTGACCAGCGCAAAGAGAAGCGAACCTGTGGGGCCAACTATAGCC
>CAJBRY010000403.1 GCA_903958085.1 uncultured Geobacteraceae bacterium | reverse complement strand
TTGCATCAGGGACAAGGACTACAAATGCGGCAAAAAAAGCTACACCGCAAAATTTCCATAGATCCCCTATTTGTCTTTTCTTCCGTAAAGCCGCCTGTTGCTCGGTTGAAAGATTTGGCATACTCCCTTCGATTTCTACACCGGCATCGCGCCACGCTAACTTGTATACCGGCCATAGAAACATAAGCTGAACAATGAAAGCACCTACTACACTGCTTATAAACTGCTCGGGCTTATTAATAATGGCAAAACGGTTCTGGAAAATTATTGCAAGCACGATCAGCAGTCCGGTTAATATGGTTTGTACAATCCTGTATACCATCATCTGCCGGTTAAGTTTTTTGAAATCTATACTAGTCATTGACATACACTCCGCAAGATATTTATAACTCTGTTTCGGGAAAGTGAATGTATCAGAAAGAGTCCGGATGCACAAGCAGCCAAAACAAATACAGGCATTTTCAGGATAATATATGAACCTTCTTCGACGTATCTTCCATCCGATTATGGCTTTAATAGCCATCCAGCTTGTCTGGATCACGGTGGTGGTATTCTGGATATACTGGTTTATCGGCAAGCATCGCGAGTTCAGGGCGCTGGCTGAAAAATACCGCCCGGAACTTCTCGGGCAGGGTGCCAACTGGCCGGTCATGGTAGAAGGACTAGTCATGCTGGTACTTATCCTGATCGGAGTATACATAATATTTGTCTTCTGGAACCGCCAATCAAATCTGTATCTCCAGCAGCGCAACATCATCTCACAGGTTACTCATGAACTGAAATCTCCACTAGCATCAATTCAGTTGCATCTTGAGACAATCCGCCTTCGCAAACCCTCCGAAGAACGACTCGATTCTTTTGTCAGCACTATGCTCGCTGATACTGATCGACTGCATTACCTGATCAACAACCTCTTGATGGCAGCACGACTCGAACAACGCCGAAAGCAGTCTGAAAGGCGCCTTACCGATTTGACACAACTCCTTGCAGAGCATATTGAGCGGGAGAAATCAACTCTACCCCAAGGTGGAATTATTTCATTTGAAGCACCAACCTCTCTAAAGGCAATGGTTGATCCCGAAGAAATGAGCATGGTCATTCGTAACCTGTTTGAAAATGCAATACTCTATTCGCCGGAAAGCCCGGATATTGCTGTTAAAATTGTAAAGAACGGCCTGTGGCTAAACCTCTCCGTACAGGATCATGGACGTGGACTGGACAAAAAAGAGCTGAAGAAAGTTTTTGAAAGATTCTATCGTGCTAAACCACCAGGTGACAACGTCCGAGGAACCGGCCTTGGCCTTTACATTGTCGAATCGGTAATAAGCGGATATGGCGGAACTGTGGAGGTAATTAGCGATGGAATCGGCAAAGGTTGTACTTTTACAATAAAAATTCCTGCGGCATAAGGTAACGTGAATGAGTGACGATAAACCGCATATCATGCTGGTCGAGGATGAAATTCATCTGGCACGGGGTATATGCTTTAATCTGGAAGAAGAGGGGCATAGGGTAAGTCATTTCGAAACGGCAGAGCGGGCACTAACCGCACTTGAGATTGAGCACTTTGATCTGGTTATCCTTGATGTTATGCTGCCTGGTATGGATGGATTTGCGGCTTGTCGCGCTATCAGACAACTTGATCCGCGCGTGCCAGTTCTTATGTTAACAGCCAGATCAGAAGATGCAGACCGGGTTGAAGGACTGGAAAACGGTGCTGATGATTACCTAACTAAGCCGTTCAATCTTGTGGAGTTTCTTCTGAGGGTAAAAGGAATGCTGCGGCGTTCGGCATGGTACCGCCCTGAGCCGATTGAGGAGGGATACCGCTTCGGCGACAATGAGGTGTTTCTTCTCTCATACCGCAGCAGAACGGCTCAAGGGGAGATTGACCTGACTGAGATGGAGGTGCGGGTGCTGTCACTATTTTTTCAAAAGGAAGGGCAAGCCATTCATCGTAGCGACCTGCTTCAATCAGTGTGGGGTTACAGCAGCGACACCGAAACCAGAACTCTGGACAACTTCATAGTCAGGCTCCGAAAATATTTTGAACCGGAGCCCGCACATCCAAAACATTTTCAGACAGTGCGGGGCGTAGGGTACCGTTTCAGCCGTGACGGTGGCACTTAATGGTGGAAACGCCCTCTACGCTCTTTATGAGCCGGTGAAGGCGTTTTATGGCAATCAAAGCAGGCTTTTTCCTCCACTTTTTTTGCATCCATAGGTGACTCCTTTCCTCCAAGAGAAGGCTGATTATATTCCGGAGTCTGGAAATTAAGACGACCGCGCTCATCCGACACTGAAGCTGCCTGATAGGTTGCCTGCCAGTTTGTACTTATTGAAACGGTATGGCACTGATCGCAACCACCCGGAGGCGGAATACTCTTCCAGGAAGTAAACATTGTGCAGCCAGATATAGTAAAAACGGCAAAAGCAAGCAAGAGAATGACGTATTTCATTGAGTAAGCTCCTCTGACAGATAATTTCCAGGTTGATACTAACACAGTAGATACCGAAAATACAGCTTCAAGCAGAGCTTCTTTCAAGCCTTAGAATCCGACTTACATTTACGGAGGTAGCCTCTGCAACCTCTTCAACTGATATTTTCCTCACGGCAGCAAGAGTCCGCACTGTTTCCATAATCCAAGCCGGCCGGTTAATAGAACCGCGATACCTCTGCGGAGCCATATCAGGAGAATCAGTTTCCATCACCAGTTGTTCAAGCGGCAGTTTCCGTGCAATGGTAATCGGTTTCACTGCATTGTCCCAGGTAACAGTACCGGAAATAGAAATAGCAAAGCCTAGTCTTACAAACTCGTAAGCCATTTCAACTGAACCGGAGAAGGCGTGCATTATTCCACCCACCTGCGATATTCGCTCTTCCTTCATTATTCTGAGTACTTTTTGAAAAGCCCGACGACAATGGATCAGAACCGGAAGTCCGAGCGCAACAGCAATACGAAGCTGTTTCCGAAAAACCTTTTCCTGTAATTCCATCGGTGCCTTATAATATGGATCAAGGCCGATTTCACCAATTGCAACACCACTTACTGCAAATTTCAGCAGAACCTGGATAATCTGATCATTCAAGCACTCCGAATGCATAGGATGAATACCGTATGCTGGCATAATTACTGGATTTTCTACAGCCAATTCATAGATTCCGCGCCAACCCTCAGGATGGACTCCCGGAACTATAAATCCGCTTATTCCTGCGGATGTAGCTTCTAGAAGCACTTCTGAAAATTCCGATTTAAGAGGCTCCAAATCAAGATGGCAGTGGCTGTCAATCAAACAAAGAGTCACAAAAACCACCCGAACAGGCTGACAACACGCTCCATAATCCTGATTATCACTCCGCGACTCTCATGAACGTCCAGTTCAACTTTACGGGAAATAGTTATTTCCTCTTGCAGCAGGGCTCTGACCTGACTTCCAAACTCGACGTTATCGACAATACAGTTAATCTCAAAATTGCGGTGAAAACTGCGCTGATCCAGATTGGCGGAGCCAATTACCGTACGTTCAGAATCAATCAGCATAACCTTGGCGTGAAGTATTTCACGCTCCATCTCGAAGATTTCAACACCGCCACGCAGCAGCGTTGCGTAAGAACTTCTACCAAGCAGGAGTACCAAGGGCACATCGCTACGAGCCGGCAACAGCAATCGCACCCGTACCCCTCGCCTTACGGCACGCAACAGGGAACGGACAATACGGAGACCTGGAACAAAATATGGCGTGGCAATGAGGATTTCATTGACTGCAGAAGCAATATTCACCTGAAATGCTTCACGAATATACGATCGCCTATGTCGCGGACCACCGCTGACAATGTTGACAGAAGCATCTCCAAACGCCTGAAGGGAATTTCGCGCGCTAAAGAGCGGCGTGCGGCTGAGAGTATTATCTAATTCCAGACTCCATGTATCATTGAAAATCGCTTCAAGCTCAGTTATTGCCTCTCCCCGGATGATAAAACCAAGATCTCTAAAACGCAGCTTCCCGTCCCCGCTACCAGAATATTCGTCACCTATATTAAAGCCGCCCAGAAAAGCAATCTCGCCATCTATTATTGTCATTTTACGGTGATCGCGCTTATCGAACCAGTATATTCCACGTTTGAATGAGGGGACGTTGAATGGGTGAAGTGTTATGCCCTGCCGGGCGAGTTGCTTAAAGTAGGCGGAAGGTGTTTCGAGACAGCCGATATAATCGTAAATAAGCTTTACGCTCACGCCGCGGTGAACCGCAGCGGCAAGCTCCTCAGCCAATTGATTGCCGATTCTGTCTGAATGGATAATGTAATATTCCAGAAGAATGACTTGCTTCGCCTCACGGATTGAAACGAACAAAGCCTCAAAAAAACTCCCGCCTTCGGGTAGAAGCTCCACCTTATTATGGCGATGAGTAACCGGCAGCTCTGTTGGACGTAAACGCCGCAGCATCCGCATTATCCGGGGCATCCGCTTCTTATGTTTAAACGGATTTCTTGACAGATTTCCTCCTGAGCATCACGCCACAGGTATAGTCAAACTCCCTATTGAAATTATCTCAGCTGTCATAATATCACCCGCAACTACTTGACCGACTCCGGCAGGCGTGCCGGTCAAGATAACATCCCCGGGTTCAAGCGTAAAAATCGATGATATGTAAGCAATAATTTGCGGAATATTATTGATCATATCTGATGAGCAACCATCTTGGCGAATTTTACCATTAACTGCAAGTTTCAGATTTAGATTGTGAGGATCAGGTACTGAATCTGCCGTAACAAAATCGGACAGAGGGCAGGAAGTATCAAAGCCTTTAGCGATCTCCCATGGTAGCCCTTTCGCTTTTAGTTGGCTTTGTACATCGCGGAGTGTCATATCAATGGCTACGCCATACCCGGCAACATGCTCCAACGCCTTGTCAGTGTTTACATCACGTGCCTGACTACCGATCAAGAGCGCAAGTTCGACTTCATAATGACATTCCTGTGAATATGCCGGAATAATGACTGTCCCACAATTCCCAATGACCGACGAAGAAGGTTTCATAAACAGTACCGGCACTGTCGGAGCCTCATTGCCCAACTCCCGGGCGTGTTCGGCATAATTACGCGCCAAGCAGACTATCTTTCCGATGGGAAGTTCTACATTTTTAGCAGGGATCTTTGCAGTTTTCATGGGTTCTCCTCGACTAAACGACAATATATGTAACTCTTTGAGGCTTTTCAACAGTTCATCTCGCGCTGCTGGTACAATAATAAAACCGGGGCGTAACCAATAAAGTCACGTCCCGGTTCTATTTAGTTGCTTACGGTTGTTCTTACAACTCAATGATTCCTTTATGCTAAACTAGCCTCTTCATCCTCACCATCAGCCCCTTCGTCGTCTTCTTCTTTCTCCGCCAGACGGGCAACAGCAACTACCTTCTCGTTTTCCTCCGTGTTCATCAGCGTAACACCTTGAGTATTACGGCCGATGACTGAGAAACCGGAAACCGGTACACGCAAGATTTTTCCCTGATCAGTTATTACCATCAGGTCATGGTCATCAGCCACCTGCATAACATTAACTACAGAGCCGTTACGTTCAGTAGTCTTGATGGTGATAATCCCTTTACCCCCACGCGACTGGTCACGATATTCGTCCAGGTCGGTACGCTTGCCAAAACCGTTTTCGCAGACTGTAAATATCGTTGATCCAACAGCCGTGTTGTCAACTATCTCCATACCAATCACCCGATCATCCTTGGCTATATTCATACCACGCACACCGCGAGTGGCACGGCCCGTCGGTCTAACATCCTCCTCGTTAAAGCGAATGGCTTTACCGTTTCTGGATGCAAGAAAAATATCCTTAGTTCCGTCAGTTAAAGCGACTGAGATCAGCTTGTCACCATCGTCCAAATTTACTGCAATTATTCCTCCACTACGCACGTTTGAATAATCCACTAAAGATGTTTTTTTAGTGACCCCGTTCTGCGTGGCC
The DNA here is from genome assembly GCA_903958085.1 of uncultured Geobacteraceae bacterium. Taxonomy (GTDB): domain Bacteria; phylum Desulfobacterota; class Desulfuromonadia; order Geobacterales; family Pseudopelobacteraceae; genus JACRCG01. The sequence continues at coordinate 360 of CAJBRY010000403.1, read as the reverse complement.
ATGAACAGATAGGTGTTCTCACTAAACTCCTTAACCGGCAGGATAGTAGTTATTTTTTCTCCAGCAGAGACGTTGACAAGGTTTACAACCGCTTTCCCTTTAGTAGTACGGTTTCCCTCAGGAATTTCGTATACCTTGAGCCAGTACATCCGTCCGGCATCGGTAAAGCAGAGCAGGTAGTCTTTTGTGGAAGCGATGAAGAGCTGCTCGACGAAGTCCTCCTCTTTGGTCTTCATGCCGGTCTTTCCTTTGCCGCCACGACGTTGCGAGCGGTACAGATCCACTGCACTACGTTTTATGTAACCTGTGTGGGAGATAGTAACCACCATCTCCTCATCTTCTATTGTGTCTTCAAGAGAG
>CAJBRY010000402.1 GCA_903958085.1 uncultured Geobacteraceae bacterium | reverse complement strand
GATCTAGATATTGCGGCAGGTATGTATAGAATTGAAGCAATTCTAGCGCCGGCAACAGCAAGTATCGCTGTTAATCCGATGGAATATGCGATGAACTGGTAGCCTTCTCTGGCGAAAGGAGATGAATTATTCATGAACCTGCCTTGATGCGAAGACACCCCTCTTCATGTTGGAGAGGGGTGTCAAAATCGGCGTAGTAGAATTAGTTTTTGGTTTTATCGACGATCTTGTTTTTACCTATCCATGGCATCATGCTACGCAGTTTTTCACCAACAACCTCGATCTGGTGAGCAGCATTGAGTCTGCGATACATCGTCATTTCAGGATATCTTGCCATTCCCTCGAGAATGAACTGCTTGGCATATTTTCCGTTCTGGATGTTGACCAGACATTCTTTCATCGCCTTACGACTCTCATCATTGATAATTTTTGGTCCGGTAACATATTCACCATATTCAGCGTTATTAGAGATGGAATAGTTCATGTTTGCTATGCCGCCTTCATACATAAGGTCAACAATAAGTTTGAGCTCATGCAGGCACTCAAAATAGGCCATTTCCGGTGCATACCCTGCCTCGACCAGAGTTTCAAAGCCAGCTTTTACAAGATCCACAGTTCCGCCACAGAGTACAGCCTGCTCACCGAACAAATCGGTTTCGGTTTCGTCCTTGAAGGTGGTTTCAATAATTCCGGCACGTCCGCCACCAACGCCACTGGCATACGCAAGGGCCACATCTTTGGTGTTTCCAGTGGGATCCTGATGAATTGCAATCAGAGCTGGCACCCCACCACCCTTAGTAAACTCGTGACGCACAAGGTGGCCAGGCCCCTTTGGAGCGGTCATAAATACGTTTACATTTGCAGGGGGAACTATCTGGCCGTAATGAATGTTGAATCCGTGGGCAAACATAAGATAGGCGCCCTTCTTCAGATTTGAAGCGATTTCAGCCTTATAGATATTCCCCTGTAATTCATCAGGCAGCAGAAGAACAACAATGTCTGCTTTAGCGGTGGCTGGACCGGCATCAAACACGTCAAATCCAGCAGCCTTCGCTTTTTTGGCATTATCACTTCCCTTCAACTCTCCGACAATCACATCATAGCCGCTATCTTTCAGATTGTTGGCATGGGCGTGTCCCTGGCTGCCGTAACCGATAATGGCAATTTTCTTCCCTTTAAGTGCTGCTTTTTTACAGTCTTTGTCATAATAAACCTTCATACTTTTACTTCCTCCCTGAAAATAAATCCGGTAAACCGGTCGAACGTTCTATCAAAACGCAGTACGTCATACTATGTTTACACTCTGCTGTCAATCATTGAACTGGCTAATAAAAAGGCTAGTTTTAACCATTCCACCCCTTCGCACCACGACCGATGGCAACTGAACCGGTGCGGACAACTTCTTTAAGACCAAGTGGCCTCAGCAGCTCGAGAATCGCATCAATTTTCATTGGATTGCCGGTAGCCTCTACTGTGTAGGATTTAGGGGTTACATCAATTATTTTGGCTCTAAATATATCAACTATTCTTAAAACTTCAGTACGACTATCATCCTCGGCAGCAACCTTTATCAACGCCAGCTCACGTTCAACAGCACTGCCGTCACTAAAATCAAGTACCTTTAGAACATCGATCAGTTTGTTAAGTTGCTTGTTTATCTGCTCAAGAACCTGCTCGTCACCACGAGTAACAATGGTCATCCGTGATAACCCTTCCTCATTGGTAGGTGCCACTGACAAAGAGTCAATATTAAACCCGCGCCCTGAAAAAAGCGTGGCAACACGGGAGAGTACACCAAAATCATTTTCAACTATAACCGATATTGTATGTTGCATGGCAGTTTCCTCTCCTTATGCGTTCAGAACCATTTCATTTAGTGATGCTCCCGCAGGAACCATTGGTAATACCTTTTCTTCGCGGGCAATCTTGAACTCCATAATTACCGGTCCATTTTCCTTAAACCCCTGCTTAATCACTGATTCAACTTCTCCAGGTTTTGTTGCCAAAAAACCTTTTGCACCATATGCATCGGCAAGTTTTCTGTAGTCTATCGGCAATTCCATGCACGTTGATGAATAGCGCTTGTCAAAGAAAAGTTCCTGCCACTGTCGTACCATACCGAGAAAGTTGTTGTTAAGAATGACGATTTTGACTGGTAGCTTGTTCTGAACAAGTGTTGCCATTTCCTGAATATTCATCTGTACTCCGCCGTCACCGCATATAGTGATAACCTGACGATTCGGAAATGCTGCCTGTGCCCCCATCGCCGCCGGCAGACCATATCCCATAGTCCCAAGACCGCCAGATGTCAACAGTGTCCGAGGTTTATTGAATTGGAAAAACTGTGCTGTCCACATCTGATGCTGACCTACATCGGTAGAGATGATTGCATCATCATCAGAGAGTTCGCGAAGTTTCTGAATAACAAATTGAGGTTTAATTATTGTGCTGCTCTGCTTGTAGGCGATTGGATGTTTTTCTTTCCAGCCATCAATATCGGAGTGCCATGGAGCCAAAGCAGAAATATACCCGGCCAGCTTATCTTTGCTCTTGTCTGTCTGCTTTATCATCTTCATCAAAACATCTTTGACATCACCAACGATCGGAAGATCAACACGAACATTCTTTTTAATCGATGTCGGATCAACGTCGATATGAATTATTTTTGCGTGAGGAGCGAACGTAGATAGTTTACCGGTTACGCGGTCATCAAAACGAGCTCCGATAGCAATAATCAAATCGCTGCCGGTCATAGCCATATTTGCACAGTAAGCACCGTGCATACCAAGCATACCAAGTGAAAGTCCATCACTCTCTGGAAAAGAGCCGAGACCCATCAATGTTGTAGTAACGGGTATAGACAGTTTGCGCGCGAGTTGAGTCAGCGGCTCTGCCGCACCGCCCAATACAGCGCCCCCGCCGACATAAATTACCGGCCGACGTGATTCTAAAATCATAGTAACGGCTTTTTCTACCTGACGTGGGTGTCCGGAAAGATTTGGCTTGTATCCCCTGATTTCTACCGTTTCAGGATAATGAAACTCGCCCTGGGCAATCTGAATATCTTTTGGAAAATCAACAAGTACCGGACCGGGACGACCGCTGCGTGCAAGATAAAACGCCTTCTTCATGGTAATGGCAATATCCTTCACATCGCGAATAAGAAAGCTGTGCTTTGTGCAGGGGCGGGTAATACCGATAATATCAACCTCCTGAAATGCATCATTTCCTATCAGTGCTGTTGGAACCTGACCAGTAATAATAACCATTGGAATTGAATCCATGTAAGCTGTTGCAATGCCTGTGACTGTATTGGTGGCACCCGGCCCAGAAGTAGCTATAGCAACTCCTACTCTTCCTGTTGCACGGGCGTAACCATCCGCAGCATGGGTGCCTGCCTGCTCATGTCGCGGCAGAATGTGTTGAATATCCTTAAAATCAAAGAGAGCGTCATAGAGGTTGATGACAGTACCACCCGGATAACCGAAAACAGTATCGACTCCCTCTTTCTTCAAACATTCAAGCATTATTCGTGCGCCGTTCATTTTCATATCTAACCTCATTTTTGTTGAAATTTAGTCTGCAGTTGTAATTGCACCAGTGTGCGCCGAGGTAACAACCCTGGCATAACGAGCCAGCCAGCCACCTTTGATTTTGGGTTCGGGAGCTTTCCATTCAGCACGACGGACTGCAAGAGTTACATCGTCTACCAACAGTTCCAGTCGCCTGTTAGGAATATCAAGTAAAATCTTGTCCCCATCTCTGACTAACGCAATTGGTCCACCTTCGGCAGCCTCCGGTGATATGTGTCCGATACATGGACCTCGAGTTCCGCCAGAAAATCGTCCGTCAGTAATAAGTGCAACACTCTCTCCAAGTCCCATTCCCATAATTGCAGCGGTTGGAGCGAGCATTTCACGCATTCCAGGGCCACCTTTCGGACCCTCATATCGTATTACAACGACGTCACCCGATTTAATTTTACCTTCCATGATGGCAGACATTGCGAGCTCTTCGGCATCGAAGCAGCGTGCTATACCCTCGAAGTTCATCATTGCGGCTGAAACTCCTGACTGTTTGACAACAGCCCCCTTGGGAGCAATGTTTCCAGACAGGATGGCAATACCACCCTCCTTTTTTATCGGATTCCCAAGCGGGCGTATAACCTCTTCATCCACATTCTGAATGCTCTCGGCCAGTTGATGACTGCTCAAACCAAATAATGTGGGAGTATCAATAATTTTATTGCCCAGCTGCTTCATAACACCACTGACGCCACCCGCAATGTCGAGATCTTCCATAAAATGTTCTCCGGCAGGATTCATAGAAGCCAGCTGCGGAGTATCTTTTCCAAGTACGTCAAATAGTTCCAGTGGAAGATCAACTCCGGCTTCATGCGCAATTGCAAGAAGATGCAGTACTGTGTTGGATGACCCGCCCAGTGCCAGATCAACCCGTATAGCGTTTTCAAATGCCTCACGAGTCATAATCTCACGCGGTTTAATGTCATTGTGAACCAGTTCAACAATCTTCTCTCCAGAGGCAAAAGCTATACGGCGTTTAAGTGCCGAAACGGCGAGTGCGGTTCCGCAGCGTGGCAGACTCATGCCCAGTGTCTCAGTCAGTATTGCCATAGTATTTGCGGTAAATAGTCCCTGACATGATCCCATACCGGGACATGCATTATCTTCGCAGACTTGAAGTTCTTTGTCGTTGATTACACCGGCTTTATAGCGGGCCATAGCTTCGAAAGTATCAGAAACGAATGAATATTTGCGACCGGACTGACCACGTCCACTCAACATCGGTCCGGCAGTTACAACAATGCAGGGAATATTGAGGCGTGCTGCAGCCATAAGCATGCCGGGTGTTATTTTGTCACAGTTGGTCAAAAGCACCAGACCATCAAGGCGATGAGCCTCTGCCACTGATTCAACCATATCTGCAATAAGTTCGCGAGTGGGTAGAGAGTAGTGCATACCTTTATGCCCCATCGCCATACCGTCACAAACGCCTGGTATACCAAAGAAAAAAGAATAGCCACCACCGGAGTGAACTCCCTTTTCAATGAAGCGCTCCAAGTCGCGCATTCCAACATGTCCGGGGATCAGATCTGTAAAACTGGTTGCTATGCCGATAAAAGGCTTGTCCATCTGGCTTTGTGGGACGCCGGTTCCTTTCAGCAAGGCACGATGGGGTGTTCTTTCCAGTCCCTGTTTAATCATATCACTTCGCATAGACACATCCTTTATGTTAGATAGTTTGATACCGCTAAACCCTTTATTGATGAGATTTTACGGGTTGTGAACAATAATATAGATAACAGGATGTGTCAATTGAGTTTTGATATTAGTGGAGGAATTTCCATTTGTGTTCTTCAAAAT
>CAJBRY010000401.1 GCA_903958085.1 uncultured Geobacteraceae bacterium | reverse complement strand
GACGGCATAAATCTGTCCCTGATAGCTGTATACAAAATCAACCTCGTCCTGCTTCTCTCGCCAATAATAAAGATTGCCGGGCAGTTGAAGAAGTTGGCCTCCTACCGCTGCCTCGAATATTCGTCCCCGCTTTTCCGGATCGTTAAGAACTTGCGGACCTTCGTGCATCGTATATAAGGCAGGACAGGAAATCAGTATTTTGGGACTTGATCCCCGCATCAGATGACTTTTCGTTGAATATTTTTCCAGCGGATGAACCAGAAACGCTCCGGAATAAAGCTCGATATAATATTTAACCAAATCGGTATTCCCCTTGTCCTGAAGCTGCCCCAGCAGTTTGGTGTAGCTGATCTCCTGAGCCGGGTAACGGCACAATATCTCGAATGCCTGGCGAAACAGAGCAGGATTGCCAACCTTATGATTAAGCAGAATATCCCTGCCGACCACCGCCTCAATGATAGATTCCTTCAAGTAGGCATACCATCGGTCGAAATCGCTCTCAAAGACAACAGCCCCTGGATAACCACCATAGGTTAAATAACGATCCAGATCGTATTTAAAAGCACGCTTCAGCTCTTCATATGCCCACTGATGGGTTTTGATTAACTCAAAACGCCCTGAAAGACTCTCCGAAAGCCCTTTCTGCAATTGCAATGAACTGGACCCCAAAAGAATGACTCGCAGCACTTTGGGCGCCTTATCCCATAAAGATTTTACTGTTTCCGACCAGTTTGGAACTTTCTGAATTTCGTCAATCACCAGTAGCGTCTTTTTTCCGGAAAGTGACGCTTTCTGCCACTGTTCCATAAGCCAGGTGCGATCCGTCGTTAAAATATCGTCGGCATTTGCATAATGGGTAGCATCAGGATACCGTGCCAGAAGCTGCTTAACCCCGGTTGTTTTCCCAACTTGACGCGGGCCAACCAGCACTTGAATAAGCGGCCGGCCAACCGAAAGACGCTGCTCCAGTTGCGCCACAAATGATCGTTCATATAATTTAGCCATGGATACATTATACATATTTTACTAGACAAGTCTACTATTTTTACTAGACGCGCCTTGTAAAATGTTTAAATACAAAACAAGGTTCAATTGACAACAAAAAACCCGCTATTTCTAACGGGTTTTGTACTTCCTTGGACTTTGTTGGATTCTGTCTTGGTGGAGGCGGCGGGAATTGAACCCGCGTCCGAAAACCTTCCGCTGGAGCTTCTACGTGCGTAGCCTTCGTTTTAGAACCTTCACGCTGGTTTGCTCCCTAAGGCCGGATCGCCCCGCGCTATCCTGTAAATTGTCGCCGCCCTCCCCCAGGCAAGAAGTTTGGGTATCCTGTCTAAATGACGTCTTGCTCAGCCAACAGGAGAACCAAGTTCGACGTTAGCAGCTTAAGCTGCTAAAGCGTAATCGTAGTTTTCTGCGATTATATGTTTCCTACCTGTTTAACGAGGCCTGTAGGAACCTCGGCACGCTTCTACAACTTCAAATGTCCCCGTCGAAACCGTTACGCCCCCTTTAGTTTTTTGTAGCTTACTATAGTAAGTAAATAGGCATTTGTCAAAACAAAACCGTTTTTATGACATAAAACCATCCACATCCGCCAGCGGAGGACATGAAATGATACGGCGCGAATTTTGCGTCAGCATGAAACGTCGGATTTATGGTGCTTTTTTTCTTTTTTCTTTTCCGCCATACGCATCTGCTTTCTTTCTGCTGCTTCTTGATTACGATGTTGATCCTCGGCCGTCTCTAAAATCAATGGTGGCAGTTCAATTGGCCGTTTATTGACGTCCAGAGCAACAAACGTCAGGTAGGCGGAACCTGTGTGACGATTTTCACCGGTTATCAGATTTTCCGATTCTACACGAACGCCGACTTCCATAGATGTTTTACCAACATAGTTCACGGAGGCTTTAAGGGTCAATAAATCACCTACATAAACCGGATAGTGAAAATCCAACCGGTCGATGGATGCTGTCACGACATGCATCCGTGCGTGACGCGTAGCCGTGACGCCTCCGGCTGTATCAATCAGCTTCATAATATCGCCGCCGTGAATATTGCCTGCGGGATTGGCGTTTTCGGGGTTCATGGCCTGCGCTATAATCACCCTGCTTTCGCTAACTCTTTTTCCTTCCATCGAATTCCTCGTACCTCGTATTTCGTTTCTCGTGAAGCATACAACGGCGTCCTGGGAAAACTTAGACACCCCAACCAGCGGGGGACAACGCCTGGACTCTGACCTCTGGCTCGTTATGATCTTAGACTTTTATCTGCTTGGTTTTAAAATCCCGGGCTAATGTACGCCGTTCTTCACGATCCTTGATATCCTCACGGCGATCATATAATTTTTTACCCTTGCCGATACCGATTTCCACTTTGACCCTGCAGTCTTTAAAATAGAGTTTGAGCGGAACCAGCGCCAATCCCTTTTCCCGCGACTTGCCGTAGAGCTTTTTAATCTCCCGTTTATGCAGGAGAAGCTTGCGCGGTCGCAGCGGTTCGTGATTGGATCGGTTGCCATGATCGTAATGACTGATGTGCATCTCGCGCAGGTAAACCTCGTCGTCTTTCACAACAGCATAACTGTCTTTCAGGTTGGCTTTGCCTGCGCGCAGTGCCTTAACCTCTGTTCCCGACAAGACCATACCGGCTTCGTAGGTATCGCCGATATCATAATGGAGGCGTGCCGTTTTGTTAGATGCGATCAGTCTTTGTGCTGTATTTTCTTTTCCCATGGTTCAATTTTACCTTAAAAAATCAGGATTGCTATGTTTTTTATTTAGAACTATTTCGGCCAAGTCGGCAAATAATCCGGTTTCACATGGCTCATAGCTTTGAAAATATTATGCCGGATGTCTGGATTGTCGCGCTCCAAGTCGTTCAAAAGTTTTTTCACATAAATCCTTTTCGAATTCTCACTGGTCGGGCATTCGTTTTTGACCGTTGGAAATTGCCGTTCGCGACTGTATTTTTTGACCAGTCCCTCCTGCAAATAGGCGAGCGGACGGATAATATGCAGTTTGCCGCCGAATAGGCTCTGATTCGGCATCATCGTGCTGATTTCACGCCCGTAAAACATATTGATCAGCAGCGTTTCGATAATATCGTCACGATGGTGGGCAAAAGCAATCTTGTTGCAGCCTTTTTCATCCGCGATTTCAAAAATTCTTTTCCGCCGCAGACGCGAACACAAAAAACAAGGGTTTTTCTTGTTAAAATCCGAATGCGAAAGCACTCCGATGTCGGTCTTTTCCATTACATACGGGTATTGATGTTCCTGAAAGTATTTCTCCAATTCCCGATAGGCAATGAAATCCTGATCAAAACCCATGTCGATATTGACGGCGATAAAAGAAAACCGGGGAACGAAGATCATCTTTGAATCGAGCAAATCCAGAAGCGCGTAACTAGCAAATTCAGAGTACACAATGCACAGCAGTTTGCAGAGTCATTTTCTGAAGCGTCAAATACAATTATGTATTTGTTCATCGGTAAAAACACAACATTCCCGGACGATAACAATCCTCCAACACCAGTGAACTCAACTGCAAACATTGAGTTTACACCATGGCGTGACATGTATGCCGCAAAGCGTATTACTACAGCAGACGTAACACACGCAGTTCCACGCTATGACTGGACTTCAGGCACAGTTTATGACCAGTATGATGACCAAGACACAAACTTGTTAGAAGATGACTTCTACGTTATAACTGAAGATTTTAACGTTTACAAGTGTTTGTTTAATGCTGGAGCCACAGCTTCTACTACAAAACCAACAGGTGTAAGCACATCACCATTTACGGCCGCTGACGGATACATCTGGAAATACATGTATACAGTTACAACGGCTAAGGCTTTGAAATTCTTGACTAACGATTATATGTCAGTTCAGACATTAGATTCTGACGATGGCACAGATCAATATGACGTTCAAGCAGCCGCTGTCGATGGTGGTATTCACGTTGTTAAAGTAGTTTCGGGTGGTTCTGGTTACGCTTCAGCGCCAGCAGTCACTATTACTGGCGATGGCACAGGTGCTACAGCTAACTCAACAATTGTTGCGGGTGTAGTTACAAGAGTCACAATTACTGCGGCTGGTACAGGCTACACAAGAGCGTCTGTTGCATTTGCATCAGGTGCCGCAACAGCCACAGCAATTATTTCACCAAAAGGTGGACACGGTGCTAACGCAGTTGAAGAACTTGGTGGCAAGTACATCATGTTGAACGTTCGTTTGGATGGTACTGAATCTAATACATTCTCTACTGCTAACGAATTCCGTCAAGTTGGTATCGTTCGTGATCCATATTTGTATGGCACAACTACAAGAGCGGTTGCTTCTTCTTTTAGACAGTCATTTAGATATCAATTGTCAAGCATCTCTGGCACATTTACATTAGATGAAACTATCACTAGCGGATCTAACACAGCAAGCGTTGTTGAATTTACGACACCTAACTTGTTCACTACATTGCCATTGAACCTTCCATTTGCTAACACAGCAAGCGTGACAGGTGGTACATCGGCTGCCACTGGTACAATTGCTGCCATTACAACTCCAGGCTTACAGCCATATAGCGGCGACATTATCTATGTCGAAAATCGTGTGCCAATCTCTAGAGCGGCTGACCAAATTGAAGACGTTAAACTAATCATTCAATTCTAATTTTAAAAAAACGTAGGTTTGAAAAATAAATGGCAAATACAAATCCTGGTGGTTTAGATTTAGATACCAGTCCATACTTTGATGATTATGATGAAGATAAAAAGTTTGTAAGAGTTCTCTATCGTCCTGGACGTGCTGTTCAGGCTAGAGAACTTACACAAGCACAAACTCTTCAACAAGTGCAGACTAAACGTTTTGCTGAATATTTTTTCAAGCAAGGCGCATTGGTTGACGGGTGTGAACAGAATCTAGATTTAAATTTGAGTTTCGTTAAACTGCAACCTACCTACAATGGTAGCACGGTTGCAGTTGCGAATTTTGTTGGTAGCATAATTTACGGTGCAAACAGCGGTATCAAAGCATACTCTGGACTAGTTACAGACATTGATGGTGATGATCCAAAAACATTATTCATCAACTATGCAACAAACGGAACGCAAGTTCTTACAGTAAACGTTGCGCCTTCTACGCTCACAACTGGAAACACAATTACCTTTTCGACTGGTAATACTGCCACGATTGAAGCATTTTATACAGACCCAATTACTAGTGTAAACAAAATTTTTGTTTCTAACACTAGCGGTATACTTACAGTAACATCAGCAAATACAACATTAAGTACTGGTGCAAATCAAGTACTTAATATTACTGCAATTTCAGATTTTACTGCAAATACTAAATTCACAAACTCAGAAACAATCTTCACAGCAAACACAACAGCTAGATCGTAT
>CAJBRY010000400.1 GCA_903958085.1 uncultured Geobacteraceae bacterium | reverse complement strand
TAAATGGTATTACGGGACGTATACATATTTCAAAATATCTACGGCTGATAATAAGGTTACGGCTTGGGATAACAGCAATGGAAATTTAATTGTTCAGTGATGTATCAACTTGCTTCCACTGAAGCTCTGTGAGCCAACAAAAGGAGATTTGTACATGGAAAGAAATTTAAATAAAATGATGTTGAGCTTGCTTGTCGTTTGTATATTTAGTTTGGCAGGGTGTGGAAGTGGCGGAGACAGTGGCGGAGGAAGCACTCACACAGCTGTATTAGGAGATTTTACTGGGACTTGGTCTGGTTCTAGTGGTGGCACAGCCCTCATATTTTCGTTCATTCAGACAGGAAACAATCTTGCTATAACAAGAACAACTCCTGCACAACCCTCTGCAATTAAATACGACGGGTTAGTAACTGGAAATTCCGCAGTAGTTACTACTTATGCCAGTAATTTGCCGATGGCAACGACAACATGGACTATGCTCGATAGTACTACTATTTCAGCAGTTTTGAACACATGTGTTCCGACTGCCGGTTACACTTGTGGCGTACCCATTGGAGACACAATCGTATTTAAGAGATAAAGCTCCGAAAAGGCGGTTTCCTGCATATTCCGGTGAATCCGACCAAAGAAACTGACATTATGGCGACCGGCGTTCAGCTGTGAATCCGACCAACGTTCCGGCGAAAGCGACCAAGCTAATGTGGTCGCATAGGTGCAGGAAGTACGGTTAACTGTTCTGCTGTGGTCGGTAAAACTTTACGGCATTTTCATGTAGAACTTTCTGTGCTTTTTCTTCTCCCAAAGCTTCAACTACAAGATTAAAATCGCTATCTTCATATGGACGTGGTGCTCGTGTTGACGGGAGGTCGGTGCCAAACATAAGGGATTCGGGATTAGCAGAAAATATATCCTGAATAGCAGTTCGAACATCAAAATCAACTCGACCAAAACCTGTCGCCTTCACATGAACTCCACGTTCAACAAGCTTGAGCAGTGTTCCAAAACCTTCTTTTGAAAGACCAAGATGGTCAATACTGACAGCAGGCAGAGCTACCAGTGTGTTAAATAATCCGTCCAGTTCTCTGGAATCGACATAAAGTTCCACATGCCAGCCAGTTAAGTCGAAGACCCGTCTCGCCATACTATCAAGCTGGTCTATTTCTTCAGAACCGCCCCTTTTGAGATTGAAACGGATGGCACGTACTCCAATTGTGTTGAGTTCCAGCAACTCCTCATCAGAAACACTTGCCGGTAATTGAGTTACGCCCACAAAGGAAGGACCAAGAGTTTTAAGAGCATCTACGAGATAAGACTGGTCAAAAGTCTGGAAAGAACCAGATACGATTGCTCCTCCGCTAAGGGAATAGCCATTCATCTGGTTGAGGTAATCCTTGCAGGTGAACTCATCCGGAAGGTAGCCATTGTTGGGCACTAAGGAGAAACGACTATCAACGATGTGGAGATGTGTATCAAACAGCTTGAACTTGTTTAATGACATGGGAAGTCTCCGCTATATTTTTAGGCTAACAGGAGTACAATCTGTCACAGATTCAATTTTCTGGTCAAGCATTGTCCGTTTCTTCCTCATAGACTCGCTCTTCAGTTCAACCTTATAGGCATTGTGTACCAGCCTATCCAGTATAGCATCAGCCAGTGTCGGGTCTTGCATAGCATCGCCGCCTTGATGGGTAACCGGTATATGTCTTCAGAAGTGTGGTCTTGCCCGCTAGCTATACAAACGCAGTTAAAGACGATATTACTTAAATGCAGAACCTTCAACATCACATTTAGTTCCTGCCTTCAAGCTTCTTGAGCAAATCTGATATTTCCCTAAAATGCCTAAATGCGCTTCTGGTTTCCTCTCGCAGATTTCGGCGGAATTTCTGCATTTCCTTTGTATGCATTCCAGTGCGATATCTTCCATGACCTGCCCTTACTTTTACGGCTTCAATAAAGTAAAGCCGCATTAGTTGTTACAGCAGAGCATCCTCTTCTGAAATCCATATTATATTTTTGGAATCCTCCACGATTTTTACCAACTTCCCACCAATAAGCGTATAAACATCAGAAGACTCATCATCAGCTGAAGTACAAAATCTGATTCGGATTTCCGGCATATCTATTACTGGAGGACACAAAAACTTCTCCAACCTCTTTACTCTACTTTCTAAATTTGCCATTTGATGTCTCCACTGCTTGAGTTTCGAGTGCTTGCAAGCGTGCTTCCATCTCTGTCATTTCTTTGATTCGACACTGATTCCCGAGCATTGCTATCAGTTGTGCTGCACTATCAGTTGATAGGTCACCGCTTGCTGCCAGTTTAAAGACAGCTGTAGCTTGCTCGTCAAGATTGCCGTTCATTGGTAATGATATTGATAGCGGTTCGGAAGTAGACTTGAGCGATGGGATTATCCTGTCAACGCATAGACGTAATGCTGCCGGATCGCCATCAAGTGCCATATCGACTGCCTTTTTTATCAGCTTGGCGGCATGTGGTTGCAAGAGTTGCCGTAGTTCTGTGCGAGAGTCTTTTGCACCTAGTGGCTTGCCTTTTGGGTTTCCGC
>CAJBRY010000399.1 GCA_903958085.1 uncultured Geobacteraceae bacterium | reverse complement strand
GTGGTTGCCATGAAAACTTCCTGTCTTTAGGTCAGAAAAATTTGCCCGTTTTCATTGAGTTTGTCAAGGTATATTCTTAGGTATATTCATCGGTTTTCCTTCGGTTTGACTATCTTTATTCTTATATGGTATTGTTCACCCATTAAATTCATCAGGAGGGCATCATGCAAGCGATGACCCAGTTTGAAAAAAGAATATTCCAGGATGTACACGGCCTTCCACCAGTACTTCAGGAAAAGATTGCTCACTTAGTTCACTTGGTGAGACAAGAATTTATTCCTTCAAACACGACGTATAAAAGTGAAACGGATGAGTTTCTGTCGACCTGTGGAAAATGGAAAGATTCCAAAACAATCGAAGAACAACTGAATGAGCTCTATGCAGCTCGTTGCTCAACCGAGCGGACAGAGCATACGTTTTGACCTGGCTACTTGACACTAATATCTGCGTCTATCTGCTAAACGGCAACGAACAGCTTAAACACAAGATTTTAGAAATAGGTGTCCAGAATCTTGCTATTTCCAATGCTGTTCTCGCCGAACTTTACTTCGGTGCCTACAACTCATCAAAGATCAAATCAAACATCGCCACTATCGAATCATTCAGTAAACACCTTACTATTATTTCTGATTCCGTAGAATCAGCCCGACTGTTCGGCAGAATCAAGGCCGATCTCAAACGGCATGGAAAACGTATCGAAGACTTCGACATCCTCGTAGCCTCCATCGCTCTCGCCAACGATCTCACTTTGGTAACACACAACACCATACATTTCGGACGGATCACTGATCTTCGCATTGAGGACTGGTTGGTTACTGGTTAAATGAGTGCAGAAAGTTAGCTGATTTAGCAATACCCCTGAAGAAGTTGTCTTCGCCTTACATCGTTGCCTATACCCTGTTTAGTGCTCACATTTCAAAAACTACAACGCCTTCGAACGACTTTTCAAAAAGATCTTTCTTGGCATTTCCACCAAATATTTCAACTGATATATCTTCAGTTCCAAGCAGTTTAAATGTAAATGTTAATCCACTTCTTTTAAGCTCAATAACTTCAACAAGCCCGCTTCTACGGCGATCAAGTCCATCCGCTAAACGCAGTATTCCGCCAAGGCGGCTTACAAGCTGCTGATCCTTTACTTCAAGTCGTTCATATTCAGCATGCTTTTTCTTTGGCAGAGATTTACGGTGATAGCGCGCAATCAGCGCAACCATCTCACGCTCACGAGGAGAAAATCCAAAAAGCTCGGCGTGACGAATCAGGTGATGGGAATGCTTGTGATGACTGTTATAAGATATAAAATAACCGATATCATGGAGCAGTGCTGCGGCTTCAAGCAATTTTCGATCAGTTTTTTTAAGCCCTGACTCTTTTGCCAGTGAATCGAAAATATTCAAAGAAACTTTGGCAACATGGCGCGAGTGCGGTTCGTCATAGTGGCATGAGCTGGCAAATTCAAGGACTGATTCTTTCCAGCTTCGCTTACTGTTTGATTCAGGAAGCAATTGCAAGCGTTTCATACAGTTTATAATAAGCCCTTCACGAATGCCACGTTCATTGACCAACAACATGTTTGCACCAAAAAATCTCATAAGCTCATCAATTACGACCAAACCTGCAACAATTATATCGGCTCTGTCCGCGTTTAGTCCCGGCACACTCCTTAGCGACTTTATGTCCTTGCGCTCCAGCATTGCCAGAACGTGGACTACTTCAGATCTGAGTACTTCAAATCCGTGTGAAGTCGAATATGCCTGTCTGCGCATATTCATTACCATGCCAGCCAGAGCAGTAATTGTGCCACCTGACCCAATAAAAATCTGTACCGCCGGACGTTCTTCAGCAAACACTTTTTTCAATTCTGACCGGACAAATCGCCTTAGCTGAGATATTTCAGAATCGCGAACCGGGTCAGACTTCATGAATCTGTCAGTCATACGAACAGCACCGAGTTCAAGCGAGTAACAACTTTCAACGTGATTGGCAACGGCACTCATAATCTCAACACTGCCACCGCCGATATCAATTATCATATAGCGTTTGCCGCTCATATCAAAATTATGGCGTACCGACCTTGCCACAAGTTCAGCCTCTTCTTCTCCGGAAATAACTCTTATTTCTCTCCCAAGCTCACGATTCAATACAGTGACAAGTTCTCCGCCGTTTGTGGCGCTCCTCACTGCACTGGTAGCAACAGCTTCGACTTCGGTTACTTTCAGTCCATCGATCAACTTCCGAATCCGTGACATGGCATCAACCGCTCTGGCAAAAGCAGCAGGAGAGATGAGGCCACTTGCAGCCAGATTTTGACCCAGACGCACCGTGGCCTTTTCATCATCCAAAATCGTATATCGCCCATGTTGATCAACCTCAACAACAATGCAGCGAATTGAATTAGTCCCAATATCTATAGCAGCCAGCCGACTCTTGTTCATTAATGTCACCTCCGGCAATATTTCCCTGCGACACTATGCATCAAATTCCGGCAAAAGAAAAGGCGAAGCCATTTTTGGCTCCGCCACATATAAACATGATTCACTTGTTCATTAGTAATTTGGCTCCTGGCCGGTTATGCGGTCATGTCCAGCTTATCAGCTTCATGCAGATCATCCATATCACAGCCAAGAATTCGGGAGAGTTTACTCAGTAAGTCGACGCTTGGAGAACGCTTGCCGGTTTCTATCTGGGAGAGTGCCGCAGCAGAAACACCGCAAAGCTTGCCAAGTGCAGCCAGGGTGAAGCTTCGATATTCACGCCATACTTTCAGGGGAGATTCACCGGATGTCAGTCGTTTGCTGAATTCATGCGGGAAAGTTTCTTCACCGCCTGCAATGGCTGCTGATATAAGACGGGCATCGGCTATGTCTTCCATATCCTCAAGCCGATCAGTAAGAGCCTGCCATTCTGCAAAAGGGATTACGGCATATTCTGGTACTCCGTTATGTTCGATAATCTGCACGTTCATTTGTAGACATCTCCTCTCGATCCAATTTTCAGGACGTAAATGATAAGCAAATTGTTGACGATCTGACAGACAGCGCGCCAGCCACCAACACGGAGCCTCCAGAACGGGGTACCGTGTAACGGTTTCCAGTCACCTTGATAGGTTGCAGGATTCTTTGCTATGACTTCAAGTTCTACCTCTATATGAGCGGCTATACCTCGTGGCATCTTGTTTTTTGTCTTGTTGGCTTGCTTGCTGTATTTTATCGTGTACATGCTTGAATATTAACTAATAGTTAAATACAAGTCAATATATTTTTAACTTTTACGCGCGTCTACATAACCCGTCGTAGTAGATCGAGGTGGGAAGACAAATCTTGCCCACCCTTGCTTTTAAAATAAAACTCTCCCGACTGACATTCGTCAATTTTAAAAATCCAGAGGACTCCGTGCTTCTTTCATCGTCCGTTCCGGCACAAAGTGGGTATAAATCATCGTCGTCTTCATGCTGGAATGTCCCAGTTTGGCCTGAATAGTACGAATATTGTAGCTTGCTTCAAATTGCTAACGTTAGTTTCATTGAATTACCCAGTCAAATGAGCCTGTTCTTGTATATATAATATTTGTTAATGGATCCGTCAGATAATATGTATATTCATGCCCATTATCTTTTAATGTTGTTGTCTGAGTATAAGGAATCGAGACTGTTTGCCCTGGGCCTATTATGTTGTTATTTAAATCAGCGGGACTGGTCGTAGACCATATCACGGTAGTACCATTCCTTAATTCGTACTTTGTCAGAGAGAACGATTCATCGGAAAGATTTTTCAATGCGGAATCAAAGGTAGTTCCTGGCTTAAGATTACCACTGCCATCCATTAAGTAATTACTTGTATGGCTCGGCGATACCAGAATACTTAAATCAGTTGTGACAGTAATATATCCTTTGGCTTCAGTACTGTTTGTTATTCCGTTATTCACGGTAAGATTCACAATATAATTGAAAATACTGTTACTAGCTACATCAGGTGTGAATGTTGGTTTTACTGCGACTGGATCGGACAGCACCGCATTGCTGCCAGTAGGTTTTCTGAAAAACGACCAGCTATACGTAAGTGGATTGTTGTTTGCATCGTTGCTGCCACTGCCATCCAAAGTAACAACCTTACCCGGCTTGTAGTAAATAAATGGTGATGAAACTTTAACTTTTGCCACAGGCGCAATGTCTGCTGCCGAAAAGCTTTGGCTTGAAATATCCGCACCATTTACAGTCACAACCTGACTTGCCGGAGTAAAGATATAACCAGCTTTACTTGGAGTAATCGTAAACGAGCCGTTCTGAGTGCCGGTAAAACTGAAGTTGCCGCTACTGTCTGTTGTGGCCGTTGCAGAGCCACTGCCGGCGAGTGTAACGGTTACACCGACCAAAGCTGAACCACCGTTTGTGATTGCGCCTGAGATGCTGTAGGTTCCTGAGGCTGCGGCTGTTGCCGTGAAGTTATGATCGGTCAGGTTTGCGCCATTCACCGTGAGAGCAAGAGTTGCCGGTGTGAAGGTAAAGCCGGTTTTAACCGGAGTAATGGTATAGTTACCATTAGCCAAACCGCTAATAGTATAGACTCCACTTGCATTAGAGGTTGCAGAGCCTCCGTTTGTGCTGACTGTTACATCGGCCAGTGCTGCTCCACCACTTGTGATCGTACCTGAAATACTATACGTTACCGTTACACCACCAGCACCAGAGCCACCGCTCGTATCGCTTGAACCACCACTACATCCAGTCATCGCCATCACCGCCATTAACGCCGCCAGAATGAAACTCCACTGTTTCTTCATAGACAACCCCCCTCGATATTTAAAATACTCCATTGTTGATGCACAACATTCGAAAAGATCAATTAACGATGTTAACTTTTCAACTTCAGTTCAGACTGACAATCGTATCAACAAGTTCCAGACAAGCGTTACAATAACTGATGACCAGCAGAGTCGTACCACTAAGAGGCATAGACACTAACTAAACAATCCATATCGATCGGGCCAAACTCCTTTGCCCGGAAGATCTCCATTCAGAATAATAAACGGAGGCGCAGTACGAATATCGCGACAATGAACCTCCAAACGGTAATCCTGAGTTCCGGAAAAATCAATATTCTGAGCTATCATTAAAAATGCAGGCAGAGGAATGTCTCGCGCTTCATGGTGAATGCCATGCTCATTTTCAAAAAATGCGGCAGACAGCGCAAACCTTTCCGGTTTTTTATTCGGCCCAGAATAACGAAAGAGTTCCTTGCCCGTCTGAGTATCATCTTTAAATGAAAGCTGCTGCTGTCGGAAATCGGTATCAATAAAACGGCTCAGCGGTTCACCCAAAGCGTCCTGCTGCAAACCAGCCTGTCTGGCAAAACAATCATTATACCCGATGAGTCGATCCGCCGTATCCAGAATCACACTGATATCATCATTATACCGCATCAGATTGGGAATAAACCGCTCAAATCGAATGAGACCGAAAAAGTGGTTTTCCATACTCTGAATGACATGAAGATAGCTGACCGGCAGATGGGTGGTGAACCGGGACCATACAAATTCATTCTCAAACCGATTTCGGGAGGCAAAACGGCTGATGGCCACCGGAGGCACCTCATTCGGATCGCGTCCGGTAAAAAGAGAGATGATTTCCGCTGCCGCTTTGCTCTCATTCAAATCCGATGCGTTCAAATGAAACAAATCAAAAATATTCCTGGTCTTAAGCAGATGAACCATATCAGATTGATGGTTCATATTCAGAGAATTTAAAATCCAGACAATGCGTCCATTGTTTTCAAAAATCAGGCTCAAATCATTTTGAGAGGAAAAAAGAAAATGGATGGGCAGCGCTTTAACCATTTCAATGGCCCGCTCCAGCCCTTTCTGCGTCTGATTCATTTTCTTGATGGCATCCATAAAGGAAAGATAATTCTTCAATTATTGAGACTGCAAGCATATGTGACACCACCATCACGACACATGTGACACTATTAACGTCTGCAGTCATAAT
>CAJBRY010000398.1 GCA_903958085.1 uncultured Geobacteraceae bacterium | reverse complement strand
TGAAAGAAAACCGTCTGCGGTAAGAATATGATCTTTATCATCAACAGCAGTTATCCATGCTGTAACAGTTACAAGACTGTTTGCCGGCACAACCTGACCGCGATACAACCAGTTATGCTTTCGCTTCAACGCCACCGCAGAGACAATATCTCCTTCATGCCATCCCCAGCGTTCAACCGCAGCAAATTTTACCAACTGTAGAAAAGATTCGAGTCCAAGAGAACCGGGAGTTACCGGATCTTCGTAAAAGTGTGCCTTAAAAAACCACTCATCCGGACGAACATCTTTTGTTCCCTGGATAAAGCCCAGGCCTTTTGGTCCGCCGTCAGAAATAAAATATTCAATCCTGTCGATCATGCGCAGCTCTGTCGCAGGAAATGGAGTTTCAGAAGGGAAGGGGAGAGGACGGCCTCGTGCAATCTCGGCTTCACTCAATTGATACGGTTTTGCTTCGCGGATGCCGACCTGATTTGCCAGTGCTTCTTTGGCAAAGAATCCGAACATGGTATCGCCTTCATAAAGAATCCCATGCCTGTCGGAGACAGTGAAGTCAAATTCCTGAATTATCATTCCACCACTGGTGGCAACTTTTTTCATGGTTGCGCAACAGGTCAGAAGTCCGGTTTCAGGAATTATCGTTCTATGCTGAACTGCCGTTCCTCCTAGATTTCGAAATGAAATATCACTTGGAGATGTAAGGGCTGAGCCTACATAAGCTGCAAGCCAACCGCATGGCTGGAGCGCAGCTTCCAGAAGGACAGAAAACGGCATGCGCGCCTGTCGCTCTGCAGCAAAAAACCAGGCGTCCGCAGGAAGATCATATTGAGTTTCCACTTTTGCTCCGGCAGTCATATGCCACGGTTCGCCGCTAACAGCAGTAACCCTGTCCATAAACTGGAACGGGGGGCCTGGAAGACGGGCAATTTTGCGACCGTTGTCAAAAATGCGGTAACGATCCCCGAATCCTTCAGAAGGTTTGCCGTTACTATAGGCGAGTATCTGATCTTTAGTGTAAATTGCAGGTTTAATTTCAGCAGTTATTTCAGAGACTTGAGAATTTCTGCAATCCCACATTTTCTTCAACTGTTCTTTTGATGTTCCTGTCAAACGTGCCGACATGCAGGATATTTCAACTATAGGTTTTCCGTCAGCATACATAAGCGCATCGCAGATAACATAAGGTTCTGGCCGATAGCCAATTTCGCGTATTGTTACTTCGTAAGTTACGACTTTGGTGGTTTCCAAAACCTGTCCACGACAACAAAGCTTGCTCGAAACGCCTGGTACTGGCTCCCAAACTGAATTTTCAGATTCTGCCACCCAACCCATTCTAAGCAGATAGATACGTAGTGTATGCATACAGCATTCATACATCAATGTACCGGGCATGACCCGGTCATCAACAAAATGGCAGGTAATGAACCAGTCGTCAGGGTGAATATCTGCCTCAGCCTTAATGATACCGATACCGCAACGACCACCGCTTGGATTAATCTCATTTACCCGGTGAACAAGACGCATTCTGCCGCCAGGTATAGTTAGTGGTCGGAATAGTTGTAAGCCGGCAAACTGATTGCCAAAGCAACCTTCAAGATCACCGTCTCTCAGTCGATCAAGCTGGTTGGCGTCCAAGCCTTCACACTTCATTTTTACCAGATCCTGCCAGTCCGAAGGAAGTATGCCTGTCGTTGGCCTGAGATCAATAGCAGGACGCACAATACCTTTACCGGCGTCAAGCTCATCCTGATTGAAAAAGCCGGCACAACCGTCACGCATTGATAAAAGTGGCTGACCGTTCAGAGTTGCCTCAAAGTAAAAGCGGAAAAGCCAGGTGTCGCCCTGACGAAAAAAACGTTCAATATTGATGACATAATGGATAGTTTCACCAGCGCCAGGCAGCCCCCTGTGAAACGTGACTACGGCGTCAAGCAGACGGTATACGGCAAGACCGCGCGTTATAAAATCTATACCGAGATACCCGGAAAGAAAAAGATCAGCCTGGCCGGCTTCTACAGCAATGCAGGTCGGAATACGGCCGCCATCAAGATACCAGGCTCCAGGGTGGATGTCATGTTCAGTAACAACCTGACCGCAAGTCATAGAGTGTGGTTCACCTTCCACGCTAATGATTCGATCAACCAGCATTAACGGCTCATCAGGGAGTCTTACACGAGTAGGAAATGTGTCTACTTCGGCAAAACTCTTTCCAAGCATACGACCAACTGAACCCCTGGCAAACTCCATACACTTGTCTCGGTTGAAAGCAATCTGATTACCTATTGAATTACCGGCCTGAGAATCCTCCTGAAAAGGAGTTGAAAAGGCGAATACAGGTGCAGCATCGCCAAGAGTCTGTCGCAAAGACATTTCAAGAGATATTGCCTGAGCCATGGAGCGGGAAATTGTGTCACTTGCAGCCAAAAATGCCGCATGAGCCTCAATACGGGTCTGCTGGGCACGTGCAAGTTCAGAAATAAGGGAGTCTGTTGATTTATTAGATTGTACAACTGTTTCTGTAGAAGACAGGTTTTCTTTATCCCGTCCAGTTTCGCTTGATCCTATTGCTGCTGGTGGTTGCGGCGGCAAAAAACGTGATCCCCCGATAAAAACCCTCACAATAGAATCGGAATTATGATTGCCAGTTTCCTGCCGTGGCAAATCAAAAAGCGGAGTCAAATCAACCGGAACTTTTTCTGCAATCAGATTTGCCAGCATTCTTATTACTGTTGAAACAGAATCCTGTCCTGCATAGCAGGCTGAGCGAGCAAGGTGCGGGCGATCTCCGAGGATACGGTCTATCATTCGACTGCACGAAGCTCCGGGACCCATTTCAAGAAAAATTCGCACGCCATCGTGATAGGCAGATTCGATGACTTTCGGATAATTGATTCCATGAAGCGCCTGACCAAGTATAGAGGCAGCAGCGCTTTCACGATTCACTTCGTATGAAGTTCCCTTGACGCCGCTGTAGAAAACCAACCCTGAAGGTGCTTCTGTATGATAAAGGTGCAGATCATGATAAGGCACAGCAACCTGTTCGGCCACTTCACAATGAACTGTGGTTACACCTCGAAGCGGGAAAAAGTGACAGGCTAAAACGGAAACTAGTTCATTCAATTCATTACTGTCACCGCCAATAACACATTCATCAGGCGTATTTACTATCAGCAGATATAGATGGCTAAAAGGTGCTATTGCCTTACGGACATCCTTTTCTGGGGCAGCAATGACACCGAGACTCCAGTCTACAGGTGCACCTTCATCGAGTCCCCATGATTTCTGCACTGCCCGGCATTCACCGGCAAGATCTTCGGTGAAAAGAGTTGATTCCTTCATGCGTTGATACATAAGATCTCGATCACGCCAGGCTCTTTGTGAAAAAAGTGCAGCTGATTCCCCAAGGCTGTATCCGATGACGGCAGAAGGGAGAATGCCGAAGCTCTTTGTCAGATCGCTCACAGCACAGCCGGTGGCAACCTGGCCAAAGATTACAGCACAGTGGTTATCATTTGTTTCAGAAGTTGGTGCCCCGTTCCAAAAGAGTTCGGGCTGAAATTGGGATCTCAGAAACATGTTTTCACTGTCCTGGAGGCGTAGGATAGAAGGCCAGCGGCAGAAAAGCTCCATACCCATACCGGAATAGTGGTTTCCTGAACCGGGAAAGACAAAAGCAATATTTTCGCCTCCGTCTAACGGTTCAGAAGAATAAAAGATCCTGTCCCGGAGGGCTGGAACTGAGTCAGAAATACCCCCCCCTTTTTTTAATGCAGATTTTCCGAAAGCAATCAAAGTCGAAAGTTCTTCGTTGCTTCTGGCAACCATAGCCATAGCAAGGGATTTAACTGAAGAAGTCTTGAATCTTTCATAACATTCTTTTGAAAGTTTATAGAGGTCGGAGTCCGATGAAGGATGGAGTGATGCTTCCAATTCATCAAGCACTATCAGCAGGTCTTGTGGTTTATTACCGGCGAAGGCAAAAATATATTCATTATTGGCGCCAAGCGGAGCATGGCGTGTTTTGTCAGAATTTTCAAGCCCTTCCAATACTACATGGCAGCATGAACCATCCATACTTTTGACACTGACTCCGGCACGGCGGGGACCATCAGCCCGATTATTGAGCCAGTAACTGGAAGCAGTCGGAAAATATATCGGAGGGAACTCTGCTGGATTCAGAATTGGTATTTCCAAACCACGGTTAGCTGGTATTATTTCCTGATAGAGAGCCAGGCAGGCGCGAAGTACAGACGCAAGGCCCGATGCAGCACCGGAATGTCCAATATCTCCCTTGACACTGCTGACGGCACATGAACGTTTTGCCCTATCTGATGATTTGAAGAACGATGACAGTTCAGTTATCTCACTGCTGTCTTCTGACGCTATTCCATTTGCATTTGCTTCAATGAAGCCGATGGAAGAAGGGGATACAACTGCATCTGAGTAGGCGTTTTTCATGGCGTTACTGTATGCGTCTGCTCCGCTGGCAGAACCAATTCCTCTTATTACGGCATAAATGCGGTCCCCGTCACGTTTTGCATCTTCCAAGCGTTTAAGCACAACTGCACACGCGCCTTCGCCGATAATAACTCCATCTGAAGCAGTATCAAAAGGTGCGCTGGTTCCGGATGTTGAAGATGGGTGATGTGAATGCTGCCCTAGGACAGCCCGCAGATCACCAGCAAGATCAACAGATCCAACTAGAGCTTTGTCAAGATCTCCACTTTGAATCTGGCGAATTGCTGTCTCAAGAGCTTTTACCCCGGAGTTTTCTTCGCTGGAGAGAGTAAAACCTGGACCGCCAATCCGAAATTCACGGGATATTCGACTGGCTACTATGCTGCCAAGAGCGCCCATTGTGCGATTTGCATTAAGAGGTGGGGAGATCGAATCGCGTAATTGAGCAACCCAGGTCTCCATCTCACTCGGTAGAAGTTTACGTCCAAATTTCTCAGACCATTTTTGTGCCCGCTCAGGCATAGCCCAACGAAGACTGAAATTGGTGCTGTTAAGATCTAATGCGATGCCGATGAATACTCCTGTCGAAGGATTGTCAGAGCCATCCAGTCCGGCATCATTTAAGGCCTCTGCAGCTGTCTTAAGCATGAGCAACTGCTGCGGTAACATCTCCTCTATTTCGCGAGGTGGAATTCTGAAACGGTTGGCCGGAAGCTCCACTTTGTCTAAATAGTAACCATTGAACGGAGTAGACTCGAATCCATTTTCTTTGTACCAGTTACAAAACTGGGCTCCGTACCATGATTTGGGAGATGAGGGTTTTGATTCAGAATCTCCCCCGAGAATTCGCTCCTGAAATTTTTGCAATGAAGGCCAAGAGCCGAAACTGGCACTCATGCCGACAACTGCAATGGGATTGTCTTTACTATCGGCAGCTTTATTTTCACCAGTTTCCCGCGCAGAATAACATTGTGCAGAAGTAGTTGGTAACCACTCTTCAACAAGCAAATGAGCATTTATTCCGCCAAAGCCGAAAGCACTGACAGCGGCTCGACGCGGCACTCTATCGTCTCTGGGATACCAGACTTCAGACGATTTCAGAACACGGAACGGGGCGCTGTCAAGATCCATTACAGATTGGGGAGAGTTGAAATTTGCTGTAGGGGGAAGAGTTT
The DNA here is from genome assembly GCA_903958085.1 of uncultured Geobacteraceae bacterium. Taxonomy (GTDB): domain Bacteria; phylum Desulfobacterota; class Desulfuromonadia; order Geobacterales; family Pseudopelobacteraceae; genus JACRCG01. Next base: position 2,367 of record CAJBRY010000398.1, on the reverse strand, counting down.
TGTTCTGAATGGCCAGTAAAACCTTTGTCAAAGCAGCTCCGCCGGCAGCGGTCAGAAGATGACCAATGTTAGACTTGACCGAACCGATAACAGATCCTGCTCCTTTGCGACTCGACCCGTTCCATAATTGACGAAGGCTTGCAACCTCAACAGCATCGCCAACCGGAGTGCCGGTCGCGTGGCACTCAATAAGATCAACGTCTTCCGGATTCCAGTCAGCCAGTCTGTATGCCTCACGCATAGACCGTAGTTGACCTTCAGACATCGGAGCAAGCAGGCTTCCGCCAACATCATTTGCCAGGCCAACCCCCTTGATGACCCCGTAAATCCTATCACCCTGGGATATCGCATCTTCTGTTCGCTTGAGCAGAAATATTCCTGCACCTTCCCCAACAACCAGTCCATCACCAGCCGCATCAAAAGGGGAACAGACACCACGCTTCGAAAGGGCGCGAAGCTGTGAAAAACCCATCTGGGTAAACAACGGATCAGGTCTTGATATTCCTCCGGAAAGCATGGCATCGGCTCTGCCGGAAAGCAGTTCATCCATAGCCAGCTTGATGGCATAAAGCGAGGAGGCACAGGCTGCATCAAGAGTACAGTTGCCGCCGCCAAGCCCTAGCGCTTCCGCAAGAATTCCGGCGGGAAGGCCGACGACATAACGGTTAAGCGGAGAAATCTGGGTTGCCGGTGAAGCGGTTCCGAGCAGCTGTTCCTCGAAGGTTCTGCCGAGCCAGTTACTTGTCAGAACGGCCGATGATTCGGTAGGCAGAGCAAGATTGCCAACGATTATGCCGACACGCGAGCGATCAAGACATTTGGTGACAGCATCGTCAAATGCACGCTTTCCGGCATGGATTAGAAGATGAAAAAGAGGGTCAAGCCCGATAAGTCGATCCGGAGAGATTGCCAGTCCTGAAAGTGAAGTTGCTGGAGCAAGTTTTTCTATAAAACAGCCACGCTTTGAATATACGCAGTCTGCTTTACCAGGCTCAGAATTAAATATTTTATCTGCCGATACCATCCAGCGTCCTTCAGGTACTTCGCGGAACGCACTACGGCAGTTAACTATATTGTTCCAGAAAACCGTCAGATCAGGTGCATCGGGAAAAATCCCGCCAATTCCGACAATTGCTACTGAAGAACTTAAATCAGACATCAGGCTACTTCCAGCTCGACAGATCCGGGCTGAACAAGTTGGTTACGACGAAATGCTTTTTGAAGTGATGAATCAATAACACATTCATAGTTTTCGAGCCGAGCAATTAACTTGCCGTTGTGGCGGTCTAGAAATTCGATATCGGAGGATGCGCCAAAATTACGTTCGGCAGTGACCTTGATCACAATCTGGGCGCCATCACGTGGAAAGCTGTCATGAAACTGGCGGAAACGACCGGCATAAGTCGGAAGCGAACCGGAATTGGATCTCTCAAAACTCCATAAAATCATTAGTTGAAATGCACTGTCCATAATAAGGGGATCCGTAAGCCAAACATTGCGCAGAGGCTGCTTAATCCAGTTCTCAGGTTTCGGAGCAGCCTTTACAAAAGCGGTAATCCCTTTGGAGGAACAACCACCGACCTGTTCAATCCCTTGGAGATCAGGCCCGTGAAAAAGGCGGTCACTATCATAAATTGCCTCTTTGCCAGGAGAATAGGGGGTTGTCGGCAGATCAACTATAGATCTGATTCCTTCAGGCAATTTTGTCGCAAGTACAATTTCTGCTCTGGCATGAAGGATTTTACCGCCTTCGTTTGTTCGGCCCAGCAATTCTACCGGAACGGTAAACAGAGATTCCTGCTTTTCAGCGCGCCCGGCCATTATGGTTAATTCACAGGATGCTCCCTGATCGAATACGACCCCTTTACAGATCCGCAGGTTATTAAAACCATGGAAACGAAAACCCGGGTTGCCGTGAAGTGCTCCATGAGCCAGCCATTCGACGATCATAGCCATGGGAAGTACAGCCTTTCCGTCAATAACGTGTGAGCGGATAAAAGGATAATCTTCAATATTAAGATTCAGATTGAAAGCCTCCGTAAGTGGCTTTGTGAGCTCCGGAGCTGATTCAGAGATTGAACTGGCCGTTATTCCGGCAAGAGCGATAATCTCAACCGGATTTTCATCACTAACAATTTCGTTGATCAGGAACTCTCCACCTTCCTTTAGACCAATCAGGCCAATGCCTTCTTCATCAAAAACTTTTTTCAGAGATTCCGTAACCATGCCGCCATCCCATGGACCCCAGTTGATACTAACGCAGCGACAGGAAGGATGAAGCCTGGATTCGTTCTGAGCTATCTTGTTGAGTATTTCGTTGGCTACAGCATAATCAATCTGACCACTACGACCAAATCGAGCGGTAGT
>CAJBRY010000397.1 GCA_903958085.1 uncultured Geobacteraceae bacterium | reverse complement strand
GTCCGTGTGGCTAATCTGCATGGTGCCGAGGGTGTTGGACTCTATCGAACTGAGTTCCCTTACATGGCGCGCTCTTCTTTTCCAGATCGTGAAGCACAGGCAGCGATTTATCGCAAAATTCTAGAAGGATTTCCGGGGCAGACGGTCAATATCCGGACTCTTGATATTGGCGGGGACAAGGGACTTTCCTACTTTGCTTATCCTCACGAAGACAACCCTTTCCTTGGTTGGCGCTCGATTCGGGTTTCTCTCGAGAGACAGGATATTTTTAAAGAACAGCTTGCAGGAATCCTCCTTGCTTCAAATGCCGGGAGTTCAACGATCATGTTTCCACTTATCAGCAGTCTTGATGAAATCCGTCAGATTAGGGAAATACTGACAACTGTAAGAAATGAACTGCTTAGAGAGGGGCATAACGTACCCGGTTATATTCCATTCGGGATTATGATTGAAGTTCCGGCTGCGGTTCAGATCATCGACTATCTGATTCAGGAGGTTGACTATGTCAGCATAGGTACTAATGATCTTATTCAATATACTTTGGCCGCTGATCGTAACAATGCAAGCGTCAGGAAGTATTATGACCCTTACCATCCGGCAATTCTCCATTCTATTAAACGTGTTGCTGATGCGGCAAATAAAGCGGGTAAAAAAGCATCAGTATGCGGAGAAATGGCGGCAGATCCGTTGTGTGCGCTGCTGTTGGCTGGCATGGGTATCAGGGAGTTCAGTCTGTCTGCTCCCAGCATACCTGTTGTAAAGCAGGCTATTCGCAGTAACAGTATAGAAGGGTGTCGCCACTTTTCCCGTGCGGCGCTGTCGTGCCGTAACAGCGATGATATGCGACGCTGTCTGGCCGATGCCAGGAAAAAGATGATTCTTTAACAGGAGGAGAAATTATTTTGTTCGATGGACGTCCTACATATGCAGAGATTGATCTCACTGCACTTAAACATAATTATAAGCTGATTCGTTCCTCAATTCCCCGCCGTACAGAGATTCTTGCAGTAGTTAAAGCGGATGCCTACGGTCACGGATTTATGGACATAAGTCGTGAATTGGAAAATCTGGGAGTCAACGCATTTGGTGTTGCCTTTTTGGCTGAAGGGATACAGTTACGCAAAAGTGGTTCTGATAAACCAATTCTCCTGCTGGGTGGCGTTTATCCTGGACAGGAACGCAAGTGCATTGGATACAATCTTTCAACGACAATTTTTACGATTGAGCAGGCACAGGCACTTAATCAGGCGGCAGCTGCAGGAAGGCTTTTCCGTAGGGCGCAGGTGCATCTGAAAATTGACACTGGAATGGGGCGGCTCGGAATCCCTTATAACGAAATTCCTCAATTTCTTGTTGAGTTGAAGAAGTTGCCGAAGCTTGCACTTGAAGGTGTTATTTCGCACTTTGCCAGTGCTGATGAGCTGGATGAATCAGGCCAATATTTTACCCGTCTTCAGAGTGAGCGTTTTGTCTGGGCGTTGGCCGAGATTCGTAAGGCGGGATTCTCGCCTCGTTATGTTCATATTGCCAACAGCGCTGCGGCACTGCTGCGGGATATTCC
>CAJBRY010000396.1 GCA_903958085.1 uncultured Geobacteraceae bacterium | reverse complement strand
GGCTTTGATGTGGCAGATGCTAAAATCGTTGAAAAACTCATTATTATTAATTTTTATGATTAATGACTCTGATCTGCGAAATTTTATCAGATATTATTGTTCTGTCAAATTGAAGCCAATCATTCTGTGTTGCTTTCAAAGCTTCTTATGTTAAAAGAATATAGTAGTCAAGAGCTCTCTCAAGCCCCCTTGGGCACTCTCATTCAGAGTGCCATTCGCCTTTCCGGCCAGCAGATCTTATTAAATTGAAGAACTCATGCATCATTTTGCAAGGTATTTTAGAAATATTTTCCGGAGACTGCTGAAAGTGTCTTTCACGGGTACAATAATTATCAAAGTATTACGTGCTTCCAGAAGTAAAATTTGAAATATCCAGGTGAAAGTAGCTTTCATCAACACCCTTAAGGTAACTTTATCCCAAAACCCCTTTCAGCATCTCCCGCAACTGGTCATAATGATAAGGCTTGTTGACCAGTCCGGCTATCTGTTCACGTGGTATCCTGGAGGTTACTTCAGCATCGCCAAAGCCACTTGATACAATGATTGGCAACTCCGAATTGAGCATTTTCAGCTCACGGAACAACTCGTAACCGTCCATAACCGGCATTCCCATATCAGCTATGACCAGGGTGATGTCTGCGGAGTACTTCTTATATAAATCCAGTGCTTCCTTACCGTCTGCTGCTCCAATAACTTTGAAACCCAGAGCCTCCAGCATGGCCTTCAGTATCATAGAAACCTGCTCTTCATCCTCTGCCAGCAGTATGGTACCGCTCCCCTTCCAAGGTGCCGAAGCTGTTTTTTGAGCTTCTTCCTCATTGGCAGTGCCGATCTGGGCAGGCAGATATACCTTGAAGGTTGTGCCATGTCCAGACTGGCTGGAGAGCTGTAATGCTCCCTTATGCATTGTGATGATACCGAGTACCGCAGACATCCCCAAACCACGTCCGGTGAATTTTGTGGTATAGAACGGCTCGAAGATTCTACGTCTGGTTTCATCATCCATACCGCAGCCACTGTCAGTTACTTCCATATAGACGTACTCACCAGGAGGGATAGTCTTGCCGTTATAATCTTTTTCAGCCAGCCCCGCCTTAATCAAAGCCTTTGACAACGAGACACATACCTCGCCCTGACTCTCGCCTATCGCTTCCGAGGCGTTTATAATCAGGTTCATAACTATCTGTCTGAGTTGGCTGGCATCCCCAATGATGGATGGCAAATCTGGTGAATAGCATGTTTTGATCACTACGTTCTGCCTAATGGTCGCTTTAAGCATTGTTGCCACTTCATCCACCAGCACCCACATAACGACCGGCGCCTGACTAAGAGTGGCTTTTCCGGCGTATGCCAGCATCTGGCGGCAGAGTGCGGCGGCACGTTCAACAGCTTTTTCTATCTCAGTAATATTATGCTCAGCTTTTTCGTAATCCATCCTGGTCAGACCGCAATACCCCAAGATAATAGCCAGAATGTTGTTGAAGTCGTGGGCTATGCCTCCGGCTAATACACCCAGGCTCTCCAGCCTTTGAGCCTGCTGGAATTGCTGTAGGAGCAGCAATTTATCTTCCTCAACCTGCCTCCGTTCCAACTCGCCCGCCGCCCGAATGGACACCAGTTTCAACACTGTTTCCGCAAATCGAGAGCTGTTCAGCTCTTTTCGTCCGATGACGGCTATCAGACCGATCGGCTTCATTTCGAAACTCCAAAGGGTGGTTCCAACGTAACTCTCGGCCTGTAAATCCTGTAAAGCCGCATCCTGTGGAAACAGGTTTCTCACCTCCCTGGGAAATACACAGACCTCTTTGCCGACCACGTCGCCGCAGGGGGTATCTTTCAGGGTGTACTCAACGTTATCCTCGAATTTTCCATCATGGTAAACGGCCAAAGTCTTTGCGGAAAGACAATCTCCCTGGAGCCGGTCTATGCAGACGTAGTCCATGCCAAGGATTTTGGCAAGATAACGGGCCAGTGATTCAAAGAAATCCTCACCGTGGTCGATAGAGCTGATCTGTAAAAGATATGACTGAACTTCCTCTATCTTCCTCCGCTCTGATATGTCAATGATGAACCACTCAAATCCGGCAATTTTGCCTACATGCACGACCGGATGAGCGGAGAAGATATGATGGCCAACAGAGCCATCTTTGCGACGGCTGGAGAATTCACCGTAAGGGATGGGCACTCCTCTCTGCAGTTCAGCCAGATGTGCAAGGGCAGAATCAGATTCGCTGTCAACCTGCATCATACTGAAGTGTTTGCCGACAACCTCATCTGAGGAGTCATAGCCGTGCATTCTCAACCAGGCATTATTGACTTCCAGAAAACACCCCTCCAGGTCAATATGGAAATAACCGGCAGGCGTATTTTTAATGACGTTTTCGAGGTGGGTCTTATGTTCAGCCAAATCCAGCAGCGTCCGACGTTGCTCTTCGTTCTGCATCTCCAACTCAACCTGGTGCACCTGTAACTCGTGCAACAACCGCTTTGCGTCTGTTTCATTCTGGGGAACAGCAGATGCCGGTTGTGTGGCAACTTTAGCTTCGGCTTCCCTGCGCAGTGCTGCGGCACTGGTTGTGCATTTCATATCATCAGCCATGACGGCCTCCTTGATTAACCCGCAAGCTGCACATCCAGCTTATCAATCGTACCCTACAAATCAGCTTTTCCCTTAATGCCTTACTTAGTTATATGGCCGAACTCAAATTTCAAGCACTTCACTAACAGCACTGGTGAGTGTCGCGAAATCAAATGGCTTTGAAAGAACTTTATCGGCATGTAATTTACTGCACGTATTCAATAGAAGGTTTTGATCCAGAGAGGCAGATCCTCCTGACATCGCAATTATTTTTGGGCGGTTAACTTGTTTTAAAAACCACATCAGAACTTCTATTCCATCCTGATCCGGCATGATTACATCGGTTATGACGAGGTCAAACTGCTGCTTTTCGAGTAGACTGATTCCCAGTCTACCGTTTATAGCAGTTGTGATCTGGTGATGTTCTCTTTCCAGAAAAGAGGTCATAACCTTCAATACCTGTTCGTCATCGTCAATAAGTAGAATTTTTGCCATTATTGTACCTCTTTTCCACTTATTACCCGTTTTAATAAGCCGCTCAACTTTATTAAATCATATGGTTTCTGCATAAAATGCTCTTCTTTACTGAATTGTACATGCTCGGTAGAAAAGCCTGACGCATAAATACATCGTATCCGGGGTCTTAGCTCGTGTATTCGCTCCATCATAACCTTACCGTTCATTCCCGGCATGACGTAGTCAGTCAAAACCAGATCAATCTGGATTGAAGGGTCATCTGCCAGTTCCAAAGCGACTGTCGGAGTCGCTGCTTCATGTACGGTGTAGCCTATTTTCTTCAGAAACAACGAAACAACGTTTCTTACAGCATCCTCATCCTCTACAAGTAATATGGAACTACTGCCTGTTGATACGCTGTCGGCTTTTGCGGCCGGTTCTTTTATTGGTTCACTAAAGTGTCGTGGGATGTACACCTTGAATTCAGTCCCCTGTGCAACGCTACTGGTAACATCAATGAAGCCGCTGTTTTGACGAATAATGCCGTAGATGGTGGCAAGACCGAGTCCGGTTCCTTTGCCAACCTCCTTTGTCGTAAAAAAAGGTTCAAAAATATGAGTCAGTGTCTCTTTGTCCATTCCGGTTCCGGTATCACAGAATGTTACCATGACGTAATCGCCAGAAACTGCATCAATGCTGGAACTGCTACTTATGTCATAGGTAGTATTTCTGGTTTCAATGATTAACGATCCGCCGTCCGGCATTGCATCCCGGGCATTGATGGACAGTTTCATAACAACCTGGTCAAGCTGCACCGGATCCATCCCTATATTCCAGAGGTTTTCGCATGGTTCAAATGAAATGGAGACATGTTCACCGATCAGACGGTAAAGAGACTTGAGAGAATGAGCTATGATCTTGTTTGCATCCAGCACCTGTGGAGTGACAACCTGTTGTCGTGAGAAAGTCAGCAGACGACAGGTAATATCTCTGGAATGTTCGGCGGCTCGTATCATTTCGTCTAAATAATTTAATATCTTGTCACTATCATTAATATCCATTTTGGCAAGTTCTGCATAGCCCAGAATCGCCATTAGCTTGTTATTGAAGTCATGAGCCACACCGCCAGCAAGTTGCCCGATCGCTTCCATTTTCTGGGATTGAAGCAGTTGCTGCTCAATACGTTTGCGCTCTGAAATATCACGGATAATTACGAATGATTGTGGCGGATCTTCAGATGTAATTACGGAACTGACTTCAGCCGGAAATACTTCGCCATTCTTGCGGACACAGGTTAGTTCTGTATTAATTTGGCGTGATTGTTTCCTATCCGCAATAGCCGCTGCCAACTTAGGATCATCCCTGTTAATAATGCCATTCCGACCTGCAGCACACAACTCTTGCTCAGTCATACCAAACATGCTGCAGGCGCTTGGGTTTGCTTTGTAAATAGCTCCATCGGGATTGGTGTAAAATATCGCATCCAGTGACTGTTCAAATATGGTTCGGTATCGCTCTTCACTGGCTTTGAGCAGCCTTTCTGTCTGCTTGCGTATTGAAATATCACGGGAAATGGAGAGGATGCACGGTTCTCCCTCTATTTTGATAACCCGTGCTGACATGAGACCAACAACTGTTGTGCCGTCCTTGCGTCTGAATGTGGCTTCAAGGTTGTTGACAATGCCACACTCTTTGAGTTCTTTCGCAAGACGGCTTCTATCTTCTGGGTTATCCCAGATATTTAATTCTAAGGAGGTTTTGCCTATTACCTCCTCTGCTGTGTAGCCGGTAATGGCGGTGAAGCCTTCGTTGATCTCCACATACATCCCGTCAGATAGTCGGTTGATATTTATCGAGTCAGGCGATAAATGAAATGTCGTGGAGAACTTCTCCTCTATAATATGCAACTTTGCCTCTGCTTCTTTGCGGTCGGTGATCTCCTGCTTCAGACTTGTTACTGTTGCGGATAACTCTAGATTCTGCATCTCCAGCTCAACTTGGTGAACCTGCAGTTCGTGTAATAGCCTCTTTGCGTCCAGATCACTGGTGGGTTGAGGTTGCGAGGCTATATTCTCATCGGCCTTCCGACGCAGTTCAGAGGCACTGGTTGTGTTTTTCATTTCTTCAGCCAAAACGGCCTCCTTGATCAATCCGAAAACTGCGCTTCAAGTTTCGCAATCTTATCCAGCAATTCATTTTCGGTTTTCTTTGCCGCAGTGATGTCAATGCAGGTAATCACCACACCGTCAATCACCTTATCCATGGTGCGATACGGCATGATCCGTACCATGAAGCAGCGACCGTCATGGGTTGGCACTATGTTTTCCACCGAAATCAGCTTCCTGAGTACATCCTGTACGTGGTCATACAACTGGGGGTAATTGAGATCCGAGACTATATCTGTCAACGGTCTCCCCACATCGCCGGGTATCAGTTTGAACAGCCTGTTGGCACCGGTGGTGTAGCGTCGAACCTGCAGATGATTATCCAGAAAAACAGTGACGATCTCGGTGCTGTTCAGGAGATTCTCCATGTCATTATTGACACGCATGTACTCTTCCAGTCTGGTGGACTGTTCGGCGTTTACGGACTGCAGTTCCTCATTCATGGACTGCATCTCTTCCTTCGAGGTGGTCAGTTCTTCGTTGGTTGACTGTAACTCCTCATTGGTTGACTGCAACTCCTCATTGGTGGATTTCAGCTCTTCGTGGGTGGTCTGCATCTCCTCACGGGTGGTTCGTGCTTCTTCACGGGATTTAAGCAGTTCATGTTCAAGCTCTTCCACCTGTTTGCTGTCCGGCAGGGTTCCCGGCTTTTTGCGACGGACCTTTGGCAGGAGTGACACATCCTTAAAGGCTATCATCACCATGCCACGTAATGCTTCAGGTTCTTCGATCTTCATTAACATCATGTCAACGGTCTGCGAGTAGTTATGTGCATCTACAAGAGTGCCACGCACAGTGACCGGTTCACGCTGCTGCAATGCTTTGCTGAAGGCGGTCCCCAGTTCATAGCGTATCCCTTCCCGAACCATGGCAAAAATGTTCATATTCGCTTTGCCTGCTGCAGGTTCAAGGTACTTGCCGGTTTTTCCGCTGATATAGATAACATCCCCCTGGTCAGTAGCCAGTACAGTCGGTGCTGAGCAATACTGCAGTATGAGATTGTCCGACAGTTGCTGAATGTTGTCGGCTGTTTTAAGCATAAGGGACTCCTGTGGCAATGATGGTCTCAAGTTGGATATAAAGGATGAGGGAAACGTAATAGAATCTGCTCGTAATGTAAGATTATTGCGCCAGTAGAGTTTTGACCGGTTATGTTCGGCAGAAAATAGTTCGATCTGGGAGCCGATGGTTTCGGCACTCCCCAGGAAGAGCAGGCCGCCCGGTTTAAGGCTGTAGTGAAAAAGCGGCATCAGCTTCTTCTGAAGTTCTGAAGAGAGGTAAATCAGAAGGTTGCGGCAGATCAGTATATCCAGCTTGGTAAAAGGGGGATCCATGACCACGTTCTGCTGGGCAAAGGTGACCATCTCACGGATCTCTTTGCGGATCAGATACTTGTTGTCTTCTTTGATATAGAAACGCTGCAGCCGTTCTGGTGTTACATCGGTTTCTATAGCTATGTTATAGAGTCCTCTCCGGGCCTTTTCAACGGCATCCGCATCAAGATCGGTGGCAAAAATATGCAGGCTGTAATCCTCAGGCTGATTAACCTGGTCAAGAGCCTCTCTGAACGACATCGCCAGGGAATATGCCTCTTCACCTGTTGAACAGCCGCATGACCAGGCTCTCAAAGCCCCGCCTTCGGGATACGCAGCCAGTATTTTCGGCAGTGCTTCGCCTCTCAGTTCCTCCCACATAACTGGATCCCTGACGTGGTAAGAAATTTGTGGACACATTTTTAAGAGCGGGTATTAGTACCCCTCAACGGAGGTGTTCATGTCAACGATCAGAAGGAAGTACACTCAGGAATTCAAAGATTCAGCAGTGAAGTTAATAACAGAGCAAGGTT
>CAJBRY010000395.1 GCA_903958085.1 uncultured Geobacteraceae bacterium | reverse complement strand
ATTGAAGAGTTATCAGTAGAAGGAATGAAGCATACCCAAATAGCCGAACATATATCAGCATTGCGTGGTTCGGAAGTTTCAAGGCAGCGGATTACAAAGTATTTCAACGATAAGTAAGGAGCATTCAATATGGCCTCGACCAAAAAAGAAGCGATAGCCGCAGTCAGAGGCATATTGGATGATACCGTCGGGACTGATTCAGAAAAGTATTGGACTGACGCCGATCTTAACAATTATTACGTTGAAGCGATCAAACTGTTTTGCCGACTGACCAGATGTATCAAAGATTCAATGACCGACGCGGTTTGTCTGCTCACCCTGGAAGCCGGCGACCGCAACGCTCCCCTCCATGCTGCAATACTCCCCAACCAGATCGAAATGGCAACACCTTCATGGACGGGAAAGCTTACTCCTGCAACCATGGCAGAACTTGAACGCTATCAAACTAATTGGCAGACTGATGTTGGTGTGCCGGATCAGTATATTCTCGATTACTCAGACGGTTATTTAACTCTGAATAGAGAAGTTACTGAAGCCGCTACTATCCGTTTGACTGTTAGACGTATGCCTGTTGACCCTTCAGCAAATATTCCCGAGATACCAAGCATGTATTTTGAGTGCCTTTACGACTACATGCTTTACAGAGCCTTCCGTAAACAGGATTCGGAAATATACAACCCAGAAAAGGCCGACGCTCACCTTGTTCAATTTAGAGGGAAGGACGAAATCAACCCTGGTGGTCATTGTGGTAGGGTATTGAAGGAAAAGAGTGGTTTATTGCCGCAGAGAAGACCTGTAAGGAGTTTCTGAGATGCAAGCCATTCTCTTTAGAAAATGCCTTGGCCTAACCGACGCCCGAGCACTTGGCACTCAAAAGATGTTCACCGATCCCCGCGACCCTAACGCCGGAAGCGCTGAACTGATTGATTCCCTTAACCTGACAACTACACCTGACGGTTGCCTGGAGAAGATAGCGCCGTTTGTAACCGCACTCACTCATTCAGCACCAATTACCAACATATCAGCCGGAAGCAGATTCATATATCAGGACGGTATTGATACAAAAGAGTGGAACGGAACTGACGTTGCTACCCTTGCCGCTGTAATGGATGGCCCTATTGCACACACGCCTCTTGATGTAAGAGTCTCGAACGGCTCTGTTTACAAGAGCATTGTTTCAGGTTTACCGCTTCTGGCTGCTACTCTTGGCGATACCAGCAATCTCCCCGATAGGGATGTAAAGCCATACTACGCACAACCATTGTTCAAGCAAGCGTTTGAGTATGAGGGGCATATTTACAGTATCAATCCAGCAGACAGCCGGTTCCTTCAATACTCTCTCTATGCCCACTATGACGTTTGGGCTATTGGCGACGACCATATCGGCCACATTTCCCCTATCCTCCAGGCCGGAGCAATCAAGGGTGGCGGAATAGTTTGTCTTCACGAAAGCGGAGTATCGGTCTATGTCGGAACAAATATGTCGAACTTTGTCAAGAAGTTCTATCCCTGTTCACCGATAGACGGGACGCTTTACAGTGGCTTTATTGATAAGGCTCTGGCTTACGGACACATTTTCTTGTGCAAAGACGGGGTGTATCTTGTTGACGCTTCAGGTGCGCCTGTAAATTTAACGCTGAACAGCATGGACAGGCTTGACGTATTCAATAGCTCTTATAATGGTTCTATTGTCTCTGACGGCAAATATCTTGCGTTTGGCGATACATACGCCATTGAATATGATTTCCTCACCAAGACATTTCTGAAAAGATCATCCTTCGGCGTTACGTCCACGACAAGCTGGGATGGTACGGCATATTATGCTGTTGGTTCCAATATCGTTACTCTTGGCACCGAGATAGATACCACAGATGATTTCGGTTGTTCTCTCACCCTACCCTATTCCGATTGGTCAGCTTCAGGCACCAAGTCCATTGAAGCGCTTTACTTCACCGGAACTTTAAACGGGGATGTTCTTTTCACTGCTACAGATCAGACAGGTAAATCGTGGGAACTGGAAGTCTCCGAGGAGTGGGTCAACGTATCCGACAAGCGAATCAAGACACCCAAAGGGATGATGGGCAACCATGTCTCTCTCAAAATTGAATGTACGTCTGGATCGTTCAGACTTGAAGAATTAAGAGCAGAAATTTCAGGTTCAAAAAGGAGTAAGTAATGGCATGGATTCCTAACCAATTACCGACAGCATGGTTTGCTAACTGGACATCAGACGGAACAGACGTAACCCTTCCGATTGCAAGCGTACCAGAACTTACAGCAGCGGAAGCAGATGTTACTACTGGTGACATTCGCAAGATCATGTATGCAATTCTGGAGCGTTGCTGGGTCAAGTGGAATAGTCTCGCAATAGCTGACCGCTCAACTAAAATGGTGCTGACAAAGAGTTCCAGCGTTGAGGCTGCTACAGGGATTATTACAACAGTATTCACCTATACATTCAAGAATACGATTACTGCTCAAGACGTTGCTGACGAAGCATAATGTCTGACCCGAAGCAAATAGTAGTCAGATTGTCTTCCGATCCTGCTGAAGCGCAGTATGTTGGCAGAGCCAAACAGTTAGCCAGGGCGAGTGAAGCCGCTCATATTGGCATAAACCAGTGGCGGAAATCGTGGCGATTGAATGATGGAGTAGAAATTATCTACAGGGTTTGCTTTGACTTGAGAGAGTTGTTTATTTCGGTATCAAATCCAATTAGTCCGAGGCTTGATATTGAATGGTTCTGGAGATTGCAATTTTATTCATACGATACAAGTGCAAAATATTATTACATAAAATTCCTGGAAAATCAGAGTCAGGAGGTTGTCGAAAAAGGCGGGCGGATAAGAGATTACAACAATCAAAATATGCAACTTTGGACGGACGGCAAAGGCTTGTATCTGGCTTATCACGCTTTTAGAAGATACCCGCTATTGAACCTTGCTTATAATGGCTACAGCGATGTTATAGACGTATATCATGTGACTTCTCCTGAAGTTAAAAGAATATTTGTTCCTAATATTATCACATGGGTTCGTCCAACTATTCCAGTTCCGTTATACATAATGGGCGTTTTTGCAATACGGTCTGACGTAGTCCCTGATCCAGTCCCGCATCCGTCAACAAACCCATATCCGACTACGCATCCATACGTTGCAGGGAGTTCACTGCATATTGTTTGTTGTTATGGAACCACTACCTTTGCATGGAACTATAACCAGTGCGATATTTATTACAAAAACCAGAATGGAGAATGGCAAGCAGCATATCGCATGAGTGGCCCTGCCCTTCGCACTTGTTCAAATATATATTTTTCTGCTGACGGCAAAACAGGAAGGGCAATGTTTACT
>CAJBRY010000394.1 GCA_903958085.1 uncultured Geobacteraceae bacterium | reverse complement strand
TGTTAACAAATACACCATGAGAATTGACGAAATAGCACTACAAAATTTTAAAAACTTCAGTGATGTGAAGGTGAAATTCGCTCATGGGGTTAACCTTTTTGTCGGTGGAAACGGAAGTGGCAAAACAAGTATTCTTGAAGCAATAAATGTTGCTGTAGGTTGTTTTTTTGGCTCCCAAGAGCAAAAAATGCAACGTATGATCGAATTTGAGGAGATTAAAATTACCATGGGAAAAAGAGAGCCCTTCTCTAAAGTTTCATCAGAGTCTGAAATAATTAGACCAGAATGGGCACGAACTATTAAGAGAGATACAAAGGCAAACGATTCAAAAGCTTCGAAGGCAGCAAGTGATTATGGAGAACATTATTTCAATTTCTTTAACAACCCCGACGATAAAACGCTCACTCCTGTATTAGCCTATTACTCAACCAAGCGGTTATTCAAGGATGCAAGTTTGTCAGGGAAGCAGAGATATGATGCCGCTAATGGCAGAAGAAACGGGTATATAGAGTGTTTAAAAGAAAATGCCATTAAAAGCATTTTGAACGAATGGCTGGGAAACGCGGTTACAAGAAGAGCTACTTTACAAATCAAAGAGATCGAGAAAACTGACCTGGTATTAGAAAATGTCGAGCATGCTATTAGAAAAACACTGATTTTATTTCTTGACCTCCCATCTGATTTTTCATTAAAGATTTATCAGGATCCGGATTTTAACAATGAACTTTTTGTCAATTACGATGACGACCACAACCTGCCAATCAGTTACTATTCAGATGGTTTTAGAAATCTGTTGTATCTGATCTTTGATTTAGTATGGAGGGCATCACAGCTAAATCCATGGCTAACATTAGACGAAATCACCAGTTCTGTTTTTGGTGTTGTCACTATTGACGAAATTGATCTTCATTTACATCCCAGATGGCAGGCAAAAGCAATCGAACTTATACAGACTCTTTTCCCAAAAGTGCAGTTCTTCATTACCACGCACAGTCCAACAGTTGTTGCAAACTTCCAAAACGGGACATTGTACGTTATCAGTGATAACTATATACAAAAACACCCATCAGATTTTTTTGGCAAACAGATAAACAGTGTTTTAAGAAATGTACTTGGGGCTTCTGACAGACATGTTCCGACGCAAAATAAATTAAATCACCTTTTCAGATTAATTGATGAAAACAAACCTGAAGAGTATACCCCGTTACTGTCAGTATTGGTTACCCTTTTAGGTTTGGAGGATGCAGATATCAACAAGGCAAAGGCATTGATCGAATGGCAACATTCAGAAAATCAAACATAAAATGCAATATATAAAGAAACAGCACGGACCGCCTGTTGGTTGGGATAACTGGTTTACCAAAGCTGATGGGATAAGATCTTATGATTATGGAAGGGATTATAGTGCTTTAACTCAGATCAGCCAAGCCAAACAATTTTTAATTGAGGAGCAATGTGGGCTTTGTGCATATTGTCAGCAGGTGATTTCGATTGAAAATTCCTCTATTGAACATGTCATCCCAAAAGAAGTAAATAAGGAATTATCAACAAATTATTTTAATCTTGTTGCTGTGTGTAAAACGCAAAACAAAGAGGAGTTTACTAACAGACTTCACTGTGACAAAGAGAAAGGCAGTGATATGATTTCTCCCTTGATCTTTCTCGCAAATTGTGATGTGTCTGCTACGTCCAACAATAGTTACCTGGCAGCATATTCAGATGGGACCATCGTTCCAAAGCCTAATTTAAAATATGAAATCGAGAATCAAGTCATATCGTTTATTAATATTGTAAATTTAAATCACACAAATCTCCGGGAACGAAGAGCACAAGATGTTCTAAACGGACTAATTGAAGCATACAGGAGTATTCCTGTTTATCATAGAGGATCATTCTGGAGACTTCAATTCCAGAGATTTCTTCTGGATAAGAACCAACCATTCAGACAATTTCTATTGATTTTCATAGGGAACAGGATTGGCATTAATTAGTGTCATTGCC
>CAJBRY010000393.1 GCA_903958085.1 uncultured Geobacteraceae bacterium | reverse complement strand
ATTCTTGATCGCAATCAGGAGATAATCGGTTTTGAATTACTGTTCAGGTCAGCCGATATCGGCCATGCCGTATTTGACAGTTATTCGCGGGCCTGTTCAGATGTTATAACGCACGCACTTTCTTCTTTCGGAATACATGAGGTTCTGGGAGGAAAACTTGGCTTCATAAATGTGTATCTCGGATTATTGCTGTCAGAATTGCTTGAGCTTTTGCCAATGGAAACAACGGTGCTTGAGTTGCTTGAGAATATTGAATTGGATGATCAGGTGATCGAGCGATGTCGTGAGCTGAAAGAAATGGGTTTTGTCCTGGCTCTTGATGACCATGTTTATGATTCTGCCAATACTGATATTTATTATGTAGTCGATATTATTAAGATTGATATTCTCCTGACAGGAATGGATGCCTTGCCGGAGTTGGCCAGACAACTTCGAAAGTATCCTGTCAAACTTTTGGCTGAAAAAGTGGAAACGGTTGAACAGTTTCAGATATGTTATGACCTAGGCTTTGATCTGTTTCAGGGTTACTTCTTCGCACGTCCAGTAGTTCTTAATAGAAGAAAAATTGATGTTTCCGGTCTGGCGTTGCTCAAATTACTACAGCAATTGTCTATGGGAGCCAGTCTTGAAGTCATAGAAATGACCTTTAAGGAAAACCCAGGTCTTTCATATAATCTTTTGAAGCTGGTTAATTCAGTTGCTCTTGGCATGCGAGAAAAAATCAAAACGCTTCGTCATGCAATATTACTGATCGGGATGAATCCTTTGCGTCGCTGGACGCAGCTTTCGCTTTTCGCAGGGCATGATTCCAGAAGTATGAACCATCCGCTGCTTGAGATGGCTGCTGTTCGCGGCAGGCTTATGGAGATTATGCTCAAACAGGTGGCCGGACGCGCTGCCAGTGACGAACAGGCAGAAGCCGCCTTCATGGTCGGTATTCTGTCGTTGTTGGATATTCTTTTTGAAACTCCCATGGAGGAGATCATTTCACATTTGAATCTGAATGATGATGTCAGCCTGGCGCTATTAAAGCGGGAAGGTCAGTTAGGCAAGATGCTTATGCTGACGGAGAAGCTTGAAGTAACTGATTTTGATGCGGTGAATGTTATGCTTGGTGAGTGCGGGGTTTCTCTTGACCAACTGCTAACTGCGCAGCTTGAAGCTTTTAACTGGAGAAGTTCTGTTATCCATCAGGAAGAATAGCGACCGGCGCTTTTTGATGAATTTGGACAGTTTTTCTGCCGTTTCTAAACTGCGTGTGACAGCAGTGAGCACCCTTCGCTTATGAATTTAGTCTCGTTGCATTGATCCACTACCCAGTATAGATGATCTTCTCCCAGCATAATTGCAACCGGAGTTCCCAAAGTAAAAGCGTACATCTGAGCAACTGAATAAAATGGGAATTTTGCGTACATGACTGACTCCTTAAATGTGAGAATTCAATTTTCTGCTTTTAAATCTTCCTGCCATCTAACTTAGCATAATAGGTGCCAACTCTGTTCGTGTAGTAATATCAGATGTTTACATGGCTGCGTCGGGTTCTTGACGCATAGTATTGCAAACTTTTTCAGGACATTTCAAATTTTTGACCAGAAAGTGCGGTAATTATATGTTGGCTAGAGAATTATTATCCCGTTATCTTCAAGACAAGCCTTTTGATATTGTTGTTGAACACAGTCGGCATGTAGCTGATCTTGCGCTGGAGGTTGCCGATCGCCTAACGCTGCCTGAAAATGATCGCGCTTTTATAGAGGAGGCAGCTATGCTGCATGACATAGGTGTATGTCAGGTAAATGCTCCAGATTTAGGATTGTATGGCAGCAAGCCATATATAATGCACGGAGTTGTTGGACGTGAAATTCTTGAAGCGGAAGGCTATCCTCTCCATGCTCTGGTCTGCGAGCGGCATACAGGAGTCGGACTGACGTGTGAAGAGATTAGCAGGCAGGGATTGCCGCTTCCTCATCGTGAAATGTGTCCGGTTTCCCTTTGCGAACAGATAATATGTTTCGCGGATTTATTTTATTCGAAGAATCCAGGGAGATTGGGAGAGCGAAAGAGTGTTGCCCGTGTTAGAAAAAAGATGCTCCATTTTGGAGAAGACAAAGTGCAAATTCTGGACACATGGCTTAAGAAGTTTTACTGGAAATAATCTGTTTCAGCCAATCCATTTATACCCCCCTGAATTCCTTAATTTAAGAGTCCTAAAAGCGGTTGCTTTTTGTCATGCCTTGTTTTACATTTGCCAACCTTTTTACATTATTTATCCACTAGGCGGTTTCCAATGCAGAAGAGTAAGTCGACTATACAAAATCTTCGCTCTCGCATTGACAGTATTGATGATTCCATTGTTGATCTACTGAATGAGAGATCTGAAGTTGTTCTTGAAGTTGGCCGATTAAAAGCGGGCGATAATCTTGATTTTCACGTCCCCGGACGTGAAAGACAAATATATGAGCGTTTGCTTAGCAATAACACCGGTCCTTTCCCAAATGATGCTCTAAAAAGCATATATCGCGAAATAATTTCTGCCTGTCTTGCACTTGAATCGCCGATGAAGGTTGCTTTTCTTGGGCCTAAAGCCACATTCAGCCATCTTGCAACCATGCAGCAGTTCGGCCTTTCAGCCGAACTTGTACCAATGAAGTCGATTCCAGCTGTTTTTGAAGAAGTTGAAAAGGGGAGGGCGCTCTACGGAGTCGTCCCGGTTGAAAATTCAACAGAAGGTGTTGTTTCACACACTCTGGATATGTTTGTTGAGAGTGGTTTGCAGATTACGGCTGAAATTCTGCTGGAAGTTCATCATGACATGCTTTCCCGTACCGGACGAATCGAAGATATCAAGAAAGTATACTCTCACTCTCAACCAATAGCTCAGTGTAGGCAGTGGCTGGACGACAATCTGGCCGGCATACCTACAGTAGACGTGGCTTCTACCGCCGTAGCCGCACAGATTGCAAGCGATGACTACACTTCGGCTGCAATAGCCAGCGAACTTGCTGCATCACTGTATGACCTGAAGGTTGTCAGGAGCCGGATTGAGGATCAGGTCAATAATTATACTAGATTTCTGACAATTTCCCGCAAAGGTTGTGATCGCTCGGGCAATGACAAAACTTCCGTACTTTTTTCTGTCAAGGATGAACCCGGAATTTTGTGTCGTATGCTTGAGCCTTTTGCTTCGCGTAGCATCAATCTTTCCAAGATCGAATCGCGGCCATTCAAAAAGAAAAGCCTGGGAATACATATTCTTCCTCGATTTTTACGGACATATTTCAGATTCTGAGGTTCAATCTGCTCTGGAAGAGTTAAAACAGTGCTGCCAGTTTTTGAAAGTCCTCGGATCTTATCCAAGGTCGATGTAGGTGATATCTGATGATTATTAATCGTCTGGCAGTAATAGGGGTAGGGTTGATCGGCGGCTCTTTTGCGCTTGCCCTTCGCAGTGCGGGAGTTGTAGGACGGGTTATCGGCATAGATACGGATGTAGATAATCTTGCCAGAGCTCTTTCCCTTGGAATTGTCGATGAGATTGCAGTAGATGCACTCCAAGGGGTTTCAAAAGCAGATGCGGTCTTCATATCGGTGCCGGTTTGCGCAATAGCTTCAGTTGTTAAAAACATATCTGTCGCACTTCCTGAGGGGTGTGTGGTGACAGACGGCGGAAGTGTAAAGGCTGATGTTGTAAGTCAATGTCATGATCTGATGCCTCCTGGCTGCAGCTTTGTTGGCGGCCATCCGATTGCCGGCACCGAGAATTCCGGCGCTACGGCAGCGTTCTCGGGACTGTTCAGGGGCAAGCGTTGTGTCCTGACTCCTCAAAGGGGCACGGACAAGTCTGCTCTTGAGACAGTAATGAAGTTATGGACGGCTGCCGGTGCTGAGGTTTGCTGCATGGAACCGGGACATCACGACAGGATTTTTGCCGAGATTTCTCACTTACCCCATGCGGTTGCTTATGCTCTTGTGCATGCCGTTGGCACCGCAGATGTTGAGGGAGAAAATGTTCTTTCCTACACCGCTGGCGGATTTCGTGATTTTACAAGGATAGCTTCGTCTGATCCCGTTATGTGGCGAGATATTGCACTTATGAATCGTAATTCTCTGCTCGCCAGCATTGATGGCTTTTCGGCAAGTCTCGCAGAACTGCGTAGAAGGATAGAAAATGACGACGAAGAGGGCTTGACGGAGTTTTTTACTACGGCAAAGCGGTTTCGTGACGGAATTTTATAATGCCTGACAATGGAGTATGTATGAATTCGATCACTATAAAATCAGCAGATTCAGTAAAAGGTGAAATAGTAGTTCCTGGCGATAAATCGATTTCTCACCGCTCCATAATGCTTGGAGCGATCGCCAACGGCGTTACGACAGTTCGTGGCTTTCTGCGTGGTGAGGATAATATGTCGACCATGCATGCTTTTCGTGCCATGGGTGTTGATATTGATGACGATGGCGAAATGATTAAGATAACCGGCCGTGGATTATATGGACTTAAAGAGCCAGACGATGTACTGGATTGCGGTAATTCGGGTACAACAATCAGGTTGATAACCGGTCTTCTTTCCGGTCAGTCGTTTTTTTCTGTTGTAACCGGTGACCAATATCTCCGAAAACGTCCCATGAAAAGGGTGGTTGAGCCTCTTACGCTTATGGGTGCAAAAATTTGCGGCCGCAACGGTGGGACGCTTGCTCCGTTGGCAATAAATGGCGGTTCTTTGAAGGGAGTCAACTACAACTCTCCGGTGTCAAGTGCCCAGATAAAGTCATCTCTCATGCTTGCCGGACTTTATGCCGAGGGTGAAACGACTGTAAGCGAACCGAGTTTATCGCGAGACCATTCAGAACGGATGTTCAGGCATTTTGGTGCTTCTCTTAAGGTTAATGATAATGGAGTAAAGGTGCGCGGTGGATTTGAATTGACAGCGCAGGCCGTTACAGTGCCTGGAGACATATCATCAGCCGCTTTTTTCATGGTAGCCGCGCTGATTACCCCCAATTCAGAGTTATTGATAAAAAATGTGGGTGTAAATCCCTCCAGAACCGGCGTTATAGATATTTTAAAGGCTATGGGTGGGAATATCGAACTACTTGATGAACGGGAAGTTTCAGGAGAACCGGTGGCGGATATTCTGGTTCGCTCATCCCGTCTTAAGGGAATTATGATTTCCGGAACTGTCGTTCCCCGTGCAATAGACGAATTCCCGGCAGTTTGCGTTGCAGCCTCCAGGGCAGAAGGTCTTACAACGATAAGAGATGCAAAGGAGTTGCGGGTCAAAGAGACGGACAGGATTACCGCCATGGCGGTCAACCTGAGAAGATTGGGCATTGATGTTGTCGAAACTGAAGACGGGATGGATATTACGGGTTCCGAACAGTTGCTTGGCGGAACAGTTGATAGTTCCGGTGACCACAGGATTGCCATGTCGATGTCCGTGGCTGCGCTGGTCGCCTCTGCTCCGATTACAGTTACCGATATAGGTTGCGTCGCCACATCTTTCCCCACATTTTTTCCGCTATTGGAAAAGGTTGCTGCAAAATGACTTTAAGACCTAACGGCATCATAATTGCGATTGATGGACCTTCTGGTGCCGGCAAAAGCACTATTGCCAGTAAGTTGGCTGATAGTCTCGGTTATCTGCAGATCAATACCGGAGCAATGTATCGCGCTGCGGCTCTCCTGCTTAATAATGCAGGTGTTGATATTGACAATTTGTCTTCGGTGGAGTCGTTTTGTCAGAGCCTGGATATCCGGCTGGAGTTGTCATGCGGTGTACAGATTGTTTATGCTAACGGTGTTGATGTCTCAGAACAAATTCGTACTCCTGAAATGTCGTTGCTTACTTCCCGGACCTCAACTCTCAAACCTGTGCGGGACGCCATGTTGAAGGCGCAGCAGCAGATGGGTCGAAATGGTGGTGTTGTTCTTGAAGGGCGAGATATTGGTACAGTCGTATTTCCGGACGCCGAAATTAAATTCTTTTTGAATGCCTCTGTTGAGGAGCGTGCAAGAAGGCGTTTTCAGGAAATGACAGAAAAAGGTGAAAAAGTATCTCTTGAAGAAACTATTGCCGACGTAATTCAGCGTGACCGTCAGGATTCGGAACGGGAAATTGCCCCCCTTAT
>CAJBRY010000392.1 GCA_903958085.1 uncultured Geobacteraceae bacterium | reverse complement strand
CTTGTCCAGGCTATCGAGCAGGCAAATCAAATCACGCTACAGTTACAGAACGCATGGGAGCAGTCGCATGAGAATTTAGATCTGCAGGAGTTGTCGCAGAGGACTATTTTTCGTAACACCTTGATTGTCAATGTGATGGTTCTCAACCGGGAAGGCATACCCGTAACATCTGTCCCTGCCACAATCAGGAACGTCTCTTTTGCAGACAGGGATTATTTTGTCTACCATAAAAACGACGATTCGAATGCACTTCTGGTTGGGAAGCCGGTGGTGTGTCGAATGGCAGACAAGCCGGTCATCACGTTTTCGCGCAGGTTGAGCACGCCGCAAGGCACATTTGCCGGGGTCGCGGTGGTTGTATTTGACCCACATTACCTTACATCCTTTTATGCCGGATCCTTCCCGGGTAAGACTGGACTACTGATGGTTGCAGGTCTGGACGGGACTCTGCGTTCAGCAACAATCGGGGGCTCAGCGCACGATCCGGCGTCTGCCGCGCAAAGCACACTTCCTCTGTTTAATTCTCCGGAAGGCACCTCATATCTGGGAAAAGATAAATTGTTTGGTGACAGTCGAACTCGTCATGTCGCATGGAAAACGCTGGAAGATTATCCGCTGATTGCGATGGTGGGACTATCCGAACAGGAATATTTTACATCCCAACAGGAAGCATTGAGAACCAACAGGACAGTGGCGGTCTCTGGAAGCATTATTCTCTTTTTGTTTGCGCTTGCGGGAACGTGGATGTCCATGCGCATTGTCAGGAAAAAGCTTCAGGAAGAAGATGTGCGAAAGGCCTATCGCATTGCCACGGAAAGTGGAAGCGAAGGATATTATATGTATGAGTCGCTTCGCGACAAGAGCGGCGAAATAATCGACTTCTTACTGGTCGATTGCAACGAGCGGGGCGCAGAGTTCTACGGCATCCCGCAGCAACAGCTTCTGGAGATGAAACTTTCCGGCATATACCCGGCTGAGTATTTCGATGAATTGATGAATACTTTCTGTAGAGCAATGACAACCGGCTTCTATGATGATGAAACAAGAACACCTTGCGAGAGCAAGTTGCAAGTCGAATGGGCAAAGAGAAAGTTCATGCGCTTCGGAAACGGACTGGCTGTGACGGTGCAGGACATCACTGAGCGCAAACGGGCTGAGGAAGAAATCCACCGACTGAATGCCGAACTGGAGCAGAGGGTTATCGAGCGAACCGGGCAACTAGAGGCCGCCAACAGGGAACTGGAGGCTTTTTGCTATTCCGTGTCGCACGACCTGCGGGCCCCTTTGAGGCATATAGATGGTTATGTTGATCTGCTGGTTTCCAGGTGCCGCAGTGACCTGAACGAGAAAGGGCTGCATTATTTAGACACCATCGCATATTCTGCCCGTCAGATGGGGACACTGATAGATGATCTGCTGCAGTTTTCCAGAACAGGACGGGCTGAGATGAAGCAGGAAATAATTGATATGAACCAACTGCTGAAGGAAGTGCAGATTCCAATACTTGAAACTTCTGCAGGACGCAATATCGACTGGGTTATTGCCGATCTGCCAACAGTGAGGGGTGACCTCGCCCTGCTGCGTCAGGTGTGGGCTAATCTGCTGGGGAACGCTGTAAAATACACAAAAAACTGTGAAGTCGCACGGATCGAGGTCAGTGCCAGCAAGAAAAAGGAGGAAGTCATCTTTTTTATATCGGATAACGGAGTCGGCTTCGATATGAAATATGTAGGCAAACTATTTGGTGTCTTTCAGCGACTGCACTCACAGGATGAGTTTGAAGGCACCGGAATCGGCCTGGCTACGGTACAGCGGATTATAAGCCGTCACGGTGGCCGGATCTGGGCTGAGGCAGAACTGGGCAAAGGTGCAACATTTAATTTTTCACTACCGAATTGAATTCAAAGGTGCAACTGATGCCTGAACTGAAGCCTATACTGTTTGCTGAAGATAGCCCCAGCGATGCCGAACTGACGCTGGAGGCACTAAACGAGAACCGGTTGGCCAACAGGGTTGTTCATGTAAAAGATGGCGTAGAAGCGCTGGATTATCTGCGTTGCGAAGGGAAATACAGCCAGCGCAAACCGGGCAATCCGGCGGTGGCGATCCTTGACATCAAAATGCCGCGTATGGATGGAATTGAGGTGCTGCGGGCAATTCGCTCCGATTCATCTCTGAAAAGGATACCGGTAGTCATGCTGACCTCCTCAAAAGAAGAGCATGATCTGATCAGGAGTTATGATCTGGGAATCAATGCGTATGTTGTAAAACCTGTTAATTTTACAGACTTTCTTGAGGCGGTGAAACTGCTTGGCAGTTTTTGGGCCGTGCTAAACGAACTGCCGCCTAATGGAGTAACTCAGCATGACTAATGAGAATACCAGCGTTCAGCCTCTGCGGATTTTGCACATCGAAGATTCAGCGCTTGATGCCGAGATCATCAGAGAGAACCTGATTGACGCCGGTTTGGAAATGGAGCTGGATCGTGCTGGTAACGAGTCTGAGTTTGTATCATTTCTGAAAAACGGTGAATACGATCTGATACTTGCCGACTATAAGATACCAGGGTTCGAAGCGCCGGAAGTGTTCAGAACGACCAAGGAGCTTTGTCCCGACATACCGTTCATCTGCGTATCGGGCGCTGTTGGTGAAGAAAAGGCGGTTGAACTCCTTAAGATGGGTGCTACCGACTATATTCCGAAAAACCGCTTGAACAATCTCCCACGCGCCATACAACGGGCGATTGACGAGGCCAGAGAACGAACCGCCCGCAAGTATGCCGAAACAGCACAGGCCAGCTCTGAAAAAAAATTTCGTACTCTGTTCGAGGACAACAGCGATGCGGTAATGATTCAGGACGATCATGGTTTCGTAGATTGCAACAGAACTACTCTGGAACTTTTCGGCTGTGCCACCAAAGATGAGTTCTGTACCAAACACCCCGCCGACTGCTCGCCGCCGCTGCAGCCGTGTGGCACGGATTCATTCACACTGGCCAACAGCCGTCTTGCTGAAGCCCTGGAAAAAGGGAAGCTCCGATTCGAGTGGATGAGCCGACGGTTGGATAACGGTGCCATTTTTGTGTCGGAAGTTCTACTGACCCCCATGGAGCTGGATGGGAAAAGGCACATAATGGCAACCGTGCGGGACGTCTCCGAGCGCAAGCAGGCTGAAGAAGATCAGCGGTCTATGGAGCAGCAATTGCAGCAGGCGCAGAAACTCGAGAGCCTCGGCGTACTGGCTGGTGGCATCGCCCACGACTTCAACAATATTCTTATGGCGATTATGGGTAATGCGGACCTGGCGCTGATGCGCATCAATAAGGAATCGCCTGCCGTAGATAATCTACGGCGCATTGAACAATCCGCGGCTCGTGCCGCTGATCTGGCCAAGCAGATGCTCGCCTATTCCGGCAAGGGGAAATTTGTTGTCGAGCTTATAGACATGGGGCGTCTTGTCGAAGAAATGCTCAATATGATGGAGGTATCGATCTCCAAGAAGGCAGTGCTCCGTTTGAATCTTGCAAATCCGCTCCCCTCTGTTGAGGCCGATGCAACCCAGATGCGCCAGATCATAATGAACCTGGTAATCAACGCTTCTGAGGCCATAGGTGATAAGAGTGGGATCATTGCCATCAGCACCGGCTGCATGAAGTGTGATAAAAACTATCTGAAGAACGTCTGGCTAAATGAAAGCCTGCTCGCAGGGCTTTATGTTTATGTTGAAGTATCTGATACTGGATGCGGAATGGACAGTGATACTATGGCGAAAATATTTGACCCGTTTTTCACGACAAAATTTATGGGGCGTGGCCTGGGAATGGCGGCGGTGTTAGGGATAGTCCGTGGGCACAAAGGCGCCATAAAGGTTTACAGTGAACCGGGCAAGGGAACCAGTTTCAAAATATTGTTACCGGCAGTTGAACT
Organism: uncultured Geobacteraceae bacterium; assembly: GCA_903958085.1. Lineage (GTDB taxonomy): Bacteria > Desulfobacterota > Desulfuromonadia > Geobacterales > Pseudopelobacteraceae > JACRCG01. Next base: position 8,724 of record CAJBRY010000392.1, on the reverse strand, counting down.
CCCCGTGGAGATATTCAACGGCAATACGCACGCAGATAAATGGAGGGGCACCGGCACAGTACTGCTGGTTGATGATGAAGAGACTGTACGTGCCATAGGGAGCGAGATGCTGAGCGAGCTTGGTTTCACGGTGGTTACTGCCGAGGACGGGCGGGATGCTCTGGAGGTTTTCAAAGCCAGAAATGATATCGATCTGGTCATTCTGGATCTCACCATGCCGCATTTGGATGGTGAACAGTGTTTCCGGGAGCTTCGCCAGATTAAACCTGACTTGAAGGTAATCATCAGTAGCGGCTTCAACCAGCAGGAGGTCACGCAGCGATTTGCCGGCAAGGGATTATCCGGTTTTATTCAAAAACCGTACCGGTTGTCAGCATTGAGTGAGGTTCTAAAGGGGATCTGAAGGTGTTGAAAAAATTGTTGACCAACCAACACCAACCAAACTGCAGCTGTCCCTTCTTGCAGAGAGCTTCTTGACTTATCCGAGGAGGCTTTGGGTACGTCTTTCAATATCTGAAATTGCGTTGACAACACCCCGTCTGCAAGTGTATCCCTTTGTCCACTCAAAAGGTATTTTCTCCTCCCATGCCTAATCAAACAGCAAGTTTTGCTCCTAACTTTGAAAACAGAGGATTTTTTCTTGTTCGCAAATCTCAGGGCACTCTGAAAAGGAAAAAACATGAATCTGATTAAGATTGTTTTGCGGGTAATTAGTATAATGGTTATTGTCAAAGCACTTCCGGTAATGGCGGAAGAGGGGATTTATGAGATGGGGGCATTTCCGAACATGCCTGTCGCCAAACTCCAGGAACTGTTCACTCCTTTGGCGGATGAGTTTAGCAGAACGTTGGGCCGCAAGGTGAGGCTCAGCAGCAAACCGACATTTGAGGCATTCGAGTCAGTTCTAAACAGTGAGTTTTATGATATCGCCCATATCCAGCCCTTCGATTATGTGGAGGCTTTTGACAAACACAATTACCTGCCACTTGCCAGGCGGAGCGAAGAGTTGGAAGCGCTGTTCGTAGTCAATCAGGGAAGCCTGATTAACTCTATCGCGGATATGAAGGGGAAGAAGATCGTATCTCCGCCGCCGGATGCGGCGGTATCTCATCTCGCCAACATGGCTTTGCGGGATGCCGGTATAAACCCGAAGAGTGATGTAAAAAGGGAATATTCGAAAAATCACTTTTCCTGCCTCCAGAATGTCTTGATTGGGGAGGCTGATGTATGTGTAGCCGCTATCCAGATGATCAGGCAATTTGAGAAGGAAAAGAAAATTACAGTACCTTTCAGGGTTGTGCACAAATCCAGAAAAATCCCGCACACGCTGTTTGTAGTCCACAAACGAGTTTCGCAGAAAGACAGGGATTTGCTGCTGAATACGGTATTGAATCTCCAGAACAGTGGCAACGGCAGAAAAATCCTAGGTGCGCTTGACTACAGGCCGTTTGTTCAGGCAAGAGACAGCGATTACACATTGATCAGAAAATTCATACGCGAGGGGAAATAGCAACTCATTATAATGCGCAACCCATTTGCATCACTAAAATATCGAATAGCCGCTGCCATCTTTCTGCTGCAGGCGTTGATGATGGTTCTGCTCCTCTGGCAGACAATCAGCTTTTCACGGGAGAATACGCGCAGACAGATGGCAGCGAATGAACTGGTTATATTTGATGTCTTTGCGGACCTTTCTAAGACGTCACTGTTCACAGTAGATTTCAGCGATCTTCAGCAGTATGCAGAAAATCTGGTCAAGGATCCTCACATCAGTAAGGTACTGGTTGCAAACCACACCGGGACTATAGTTGTAAGCTCAAATTTCTCAGCCATAGGCAGCAGACTGCCGCTGAATCTGGTTGATACTGATGTCTTATTCTGGCGCAGCAAGGCACTTGAGAACGGTACCGTAGCAATTCAGTTTTCCAACAAGCTGATGATGGATGCATCGCGACAGGTTACGAACCGCGCAATTATAATAGCCCTGACTGGCATGACTCTAATCTCCATTGTCGGCATGCTGTTTGGACATCTGCTGACCCGGCGGCTTGAAAGGCTTACAAAAGCAGCCGGGGCTATCAGTAATGGAGAGATGGCGGTAGCTTTCAACGATGATGCAGAAGATGAAATCGGCCTTTTGACCAGGACATTCAGCAGCATGGCGCAGCAATTGGAGGTAATGATCTCCGCAACGCGGCAAATGAATGAACAGCTTGAGCAGCGTATTGTCGAACGTACCGTGGAGCTGCAGGAGACAAACGAATCACTTCACAACCAGATCGTAGAGCGGCAGAAAACAGAAGACACCCTTCGTCATAGCGAGGCAGCACTCCGCACCAGTCAGTTGCAGCTTGAACATCTTAACACCAAGCTTGAGGAACGTACTCGGCAGGCAGAAACAGCCAACAGGGCAAAGGGTGATTTTCTGGCCAACATGAGTCACGAAATCCGAACCCCGATGAATGCCATTACCGGAATGGCATATCTTGCCTTACAGACCGACCTCACCCGCCAGCAACGAGACTACTTGACCAAACTACATCAGGCATCGGAATCACTGCTCGGTATTATTAACGATATCCTTGATTTCTCGAAGATCGAGGCGGGGAAGCTGGAGCTGGAGTCGATCCCTTTTCAACTGGGTGTAATCTTTGATCATCTCGGAACATTAATTGGTGGCAGAGCAGAAGAAAAGGGGCTTGATCTGATCTATTCACTACCGGTGGGTCTCCCCGATATACTGATTGGTGATCCTCTACGACTGCGTCAGATACTCGGCAATCTAGCAGTTAATGCGGTCAAGTTTACTGAACAGGGGGAGATCGTCATTGCTGTGGAACAGTGCGGGGTGATGGAAAATGCCATGATTCCGCTAACTTTTTCGGTCAGCGACACCGGTATCGGCATGACCCCTGAACAAGCTAAGCGTGTTTTTGAAGCGTATACCCAGGCAGACACTTCCATTTCACGTAAATATGGCGGAACCGGTCTCGGACTTTCCATAGTTAAACAGTTGCTCGCTTTGATGGGGTCTGAGCTGCTGCTGGAAACTGAGCCAGGTTCTGGAAGTCGCTTCTACTTTACCTTACGGCTACCGGTTTCAGAAGAGGCTGAGCTTTCAGGCAGTCTCAAAAGTACTGCCTCATTGGCAGTCGAGTTGAAACGAATTTGTGGGGCAAGGGTTCTCCTTGTTGAGGACAACACAATCAACCAGCAGGTGGCACGCGAAATCATCGAGCAGGCCGGGATTAAGGTGGAAATTGCCCATAATGGACTTATGTCGGTAGAGATCATTGAAAGTGGAGAAATATTTGACGCAGTATTTATGGATATTCAGATGCCGGTGATGGATGGCTTTGAGGCAACGCGGAAGATCAGGCAGAAAATAAATTCCACAGAGCTTCCGATTATCGCCATGACAGCTCATGTCATGGCCGAAGAGCGGAATAAGTGCCTGGCGGCAGGCATGAACGATCATGTAACGAAGCCGATTGATCCTGCTGCGCTCTATGCGTCATTGATTAAGTGGATACAACCTAAACAGAATGCCACTGCGGATATTTCATTAACAATACCAGCAGAGTTGAAAGAGGAAGAAACAATTTCCGAAACATTGCCGGTGCTTGATATTGGCGGAGGACTCAGGCGTATTGGCGGCAACAGGCTTCTCTATTGCCGCATTCTCGCCGACTTCAGGGAGCAGAACCAATCTGTGGTCGATGGTTTGCGAGGTGCTATTGAAAACAGAGAGTTTGAACGAGCCAGAGCGCTGCTGCACGCTCTCAAAGGTGTTTCGGGAAATATCGGAGCTAAAGGGCTGCACGCTACGGTCTGCGAGTTAGAAACCATAATCAGTGAAGAAAACATCTCCGGATGTTCCTCGCTGATTATCATGCTGGATAAAAAACTGCTTGAAGTGTTTGAATCTGTCCGTAAGTTTGAGTCAGAGGCCAATGATAAAGCATTCGATAATTCTGGCAGTCCCGTTTCGACAGAAGAACTGAAGCCGCTATTGTACGAGCTTGAACAATCTCTTAAGAATAATGATCTTGGCGCGGCAGATATATTTGAGCAGATGCAGTCACTTCTTGCTCCTTCAGAAGATATGAGTAATCTTCAGAATCATCTTATCCGACTCGATTTTGAGAATGCCCTGAAAACACTTTCCAATATTGCCATGACAAGCGGTATTGAACTCGAAAGGAGCAGCCATGTCAAATGATAGCCAGCAAGCCGGCATACTGATAGTTGATGACAACGCAACCAATATCCAGATATTGAATTCAACTCTGAAACATGAATTCAAAACCAGTTTTGCAATGAGTGGAATCGATGCAATGCAGCGTGTTCATTCGATCGCACCCGACCTTATTCTTCTCGATATTATGATGCCGGATATGGACGGATTTGAAGTCTGCAAACGTCTTAAAGAAGATGAAAAGCTGCGGGATATTCCGGTCATCTTCATCACCGCACTTGGCGATGCAGATGAGGAATCGAAAGGGCTTCAGCTTGGCGCCGCCGATTACATTACCAAACCCTTCAATCAGGATATTGTGCTTCTCAGGGTAAGAAATCATCTTGAACTAAAAAAGCGGAGAGACGCTCTTGAACAGCGAACACTGGAACTGGAGAAGGCGCTTGCGGAAATCAAGGTGTTGCAGGGCATTATCCCGATATGCTCCTCATGCAAGCAGATCCGAGACGATCAGGGCGCCTGGCAGCAGATGGAGATTTACATAACTGAGCACTCCGACGCTCTGTTCAGTCATGGCATCTGTCCCGACTGCGTCAAGAAGCTCTATCCGGAACAGTACGCAAAGTTTTTTTCAGGGCGAGACATAAAGAAGAGCCCATAGCATGGGAAATTAACCAAAACTCCTCCTGCCTTGAGGGTGCCCGCTACGACCGTTGAAAATATTAATACAATCTTGTCAGTCCCCGCTGTTGCCTACTCTAATGAATTGACAAAATGAGCCTATTGATCGTAGAGTTACGCGCAATTGAGGGTGCCGTGATATCGATAAAAAAACTAAAACAGCAATTCAAAAAAATACTGTCTCTGGATGCCCATCCCGGACATATTTCCGTTGGTTTTGCTGTGGGCGTTTTTATCAGTTTTACTCCATTTTTTGGCCTTCATACGCCCATGGCGATCGCTCTGGCATTCATTTTCCGCCTCAATAAAGTTGCCTGTATTACCGGAGCCTGGGTTAATACCCCTTTGACAATTTTTCCTGTTCTGGCAGCCAGTTACAAGTTGGGCGAATTTTTGCTCGGCAATAAACCCACTCTGTTTAAAGTGACGAATCTTGAGTGGAGTTCGCTCAAAGTATATGCTTCATCGATTATTCTGGGGAGTTCGGTGATCGGATTTATTGCCGCACTGGTAGCTTACGCACTCTGCTACTGGATGGTCATTGCTTTCCGGAAGAACGACGCGGCTTTGAGTGAAATTACCCATGAGATGGAAGTTGTCGGGGAAGAGTTAGAATAGCTTCCGGTCAGCTCAATTGGCCATATTCCCTGGCTCTCGAGTAGAGGATTATTGTAAACGCTAACCCCACAACTGGAAACATAAACGCAGCATGAATAGCCTCTGCAGATATGCTGCCTGCCTTACTGCCATAAGAACCCAAAATAATTCCCATTATCTGCTGAGTAACCGCTGCGCCCATCAAAACGTAAAAATTCAGTGACGTCAACGCAGTACCAACGATGCCGACAGGAAACATTGAGCGGATAATCGGATAAATCATAACTCCGCTGGAAACAGCCAGTCCGATAATAAAAAACACTCCGGCGAGTAACGGTTGCGGGATCGCTTCCGCCCAACCAAGAAAAGCGGTCATTGAAAGCAGTAGAATCAATTGTCCGGTCAGCATTGTATTTTTATAGGATTTGAAGAAGCGCCTGGCAGCGATGTCAATAAATGAACTGCCGACGATGAATCCGATTGAAGTGAACATCAACATGCTTCCGGTAGCTTCGCGTGAAAGATGCAGGACTTCCATCAGATACGGGCCACCCCATAACGCCTGCAGTGCAAGATAATTCCCATACCAGAAAAAGGCTATCATCCCCAGCAACCAAAAATCGCCTGTGCCAAATATTTTGCTCCAGGCAGACATCATTGAAGTCCTTTGATTTGCAACCGGGTCTTCATTGGCAGCTGCTTTATCAGGCTTGTCCTGCACTTTAACAAAAACCAGGATGGTTATAATTGCCTGTGCGGCAGCAACTACTAGAAATGAGTTTCTCCAGCCAAAGGCTCCAACAGCGATTGCCAGTGGTGCCGTTGCGGCGAGATTCCCAAGGTTTCCAATTGCCACCATAAAGCCGGAGACTTTTCCAAACTCCTGCTTGTTATACCAGTGACTAAAGAGTGTAAAAGTTGCCATCAATACAGATGCAGTGCCGATGCCAATGAACATCCTCGCAATCATAGCGCTCATAAGGGTATCTGATTGTGAGAACAGGATGCCACCGATAGTAGTCAATAGTCCGCAGCCACTGATTACCAGTCTGCTGCCAAGACGGTCAATCATTGGACCAAGAGGGATTTGGGCAGCGGCATAAACGTAAAACAATACTCCCGATAGAGTACCGAGTTGTTCCGGTGTCAGATGGAGGTCGTGCGAAAGATCACCAGCTACCACCGCCAGCGAAACGCGATAGAAATAGACCAGAATATACCTCAGCGCCAGTGTTGAAAAAATTACCCAGCGTTTGCGTTTTTCAGAATTGCAGCTGCACATTAATATCCTTTTTCACAAACAGAACGAGAGCCCGGGTTTCCTGGCTCTCGTTCTGTACATTCACCAAAATCAGATCATTTATCAAGCGTGAAGATTGTTTTTTTTCTCCGCGGACTTAACTTCTTCAGCAGTGCCAGATTCCGCATGAGGTTCCAGAGTCGCCGAAGCCTCCTTTGCCTGTAGTGAGGGTTCTTTTGCAACATCCTCATGCTTGCTGACCTCGTCCTTAACCGATTGCTGAAATCCTTCAGAAGCCTTTTTGAACTCTGCCAGTCCCTTTCCAAGTGACTTTGCCAATTCAGGCAGTTTATGAGGTCCAATCACAATCAATGCGATTGCGAGGATTATAATCATCTCCGGCATACCTATTCCAAACATCTGCTTTCCCTCCTTTTAAGGCAGCATAACTATCTTGAAGCTGCCAAGCAATACTTTATTTCAATAAAATGCCTAGCCTGTATTGGGCTAGATCAGTCCCCGTACTCGCGGTGTAAATAAGCATTTTTCTGTTTGAAGCTAAAATTCCCTCAAAGTGTTGGACTGACTCCCTAGTGATAAGATTTGCGTCACTAACCATGCTGATGAGACCTGAAGGACTTACTACAAAAGGAGTACTGTTAACGCTATTTGACTCAGTACCATTTATGCCGACTACTCCAAATGCTTTATAGTTGCCGGCGCTGTCAATGACAGCCAATGACCTGTTCCAGTAATCAGATGCAGAGTTTATTGTGAGCAAATTATCCCGCCAGCTTCCGGCCAAGTCGTTTTGCGAAACCCCTGTGTCTGTCATTTTAACAAGTAAGCCGAGGGATGATGAGCCATCCTGATTGCTGCTTACAAACACAATGACGCTCTTATCAAGGTTCATGGCAACGCTCATTGCTGAAAAATCCCCATTAGCAGGCAGTATAAGAGGCTCACTGTGAATGTTGAATGCTGCTTCCCCCGCCGCGCTCAGAATATTAGACGTTGTTACGGTTCCGGCTGGGCTTATAGAGACCCCACCCCGCTCCCAGGAATGCTTTGCTGTTCCAGCTGTCAAAGCATGAAGCTTCCAGTTTCCCGCAAGATCAGCCGGTTGAAACGTACCGCCACCTTTTACAGCAATAGAGATTCTTTCGTCACCTGCATTGCCGCCAACACCAACCATAAAACTCTTGTCCCGAGACATAACAAGTCTGGTGGACGAAGATGACGCTGTATTTATTACAACCCCGCCTGGAGAGATATTCAGTTTCATAGGAGTCAATTGCCCCACTCCGCCGTTTGGATTCAGGCTAATGGTGCCGAGACCACCCAACCCGGGAGTGCCGGTCAAAGCTATTCCAGAGGAATCAGTAGGCAAAAATATATTTTTGCTTTGGCTGACAAGGCCTGCCGGATTATTGAATAATGCCAACTGGATGCTTCCAATCGTAGTTGCTTCAGTTTGTCCAGAAATCAGCACTGAAACAGTGCCGTCACTTGTCACACTTAAATTGGCGGGATTGTTTGGATTGCCTGGTATTGTGATTGAGGGAGAGAGGGGGTTGCCGGCAGCATCAACAATCTGTCCATTACTGTCACGTTTGAAAGTAGCCGATCTGGAATAGCCTATAGTGCCATCAGGTAGAGCAATCTGGAAGAAGCCATTCCCGTGGATTATCAAGTCTAGTTCGTTCCTGATTGCTACGCTGGAAATCTGATTTCCAAGCCCATTTTTAGGCTCTCCCCAACCGGTCGCTGAAACTTCGTAAGTTGCTTTCAGCCAACCTGGATTTGCACCGGACACAAACTGAAAAACGTACCAGGTTCCGGTCAAGTCCGCCTGGGTGAAAAGGGAAGACTGATTTTTGAGAACGGCAGTTGGAATTGTTGTTTCTTCAACTGCGTCGGTAAATTGTGTTGGGATGATTGCAGGTATTGCTTTTCCATCGCTAGAGGTAGTTACGAAGCCGAGATCACAAGTTCCAGCGGCAACTTT
>CAJBRY010000391.1 GCA_903958085.1 uncultured Geobacteraceae bacterium | reverse complement strand
TGGTATCTTTGCTCGGTGGTGAGCTGCTTGTATTGCTTCATCTGTGCACCTTTTACTTGGTCGTTTAAGTGGCGCTGATAGTAACGCAGCTCACCACTTAAATTCACTTACAAAAGTTGCACTTCAGACTTGAATCCGCCATGTAAAATTGATGTTTGGCCCTATTGACACTAGACGCGCAGTCGATCCGAATTACGATGTGCCATACACGGAGTGCCCTCATTGCCATAAAGTCGAGGTCAGAGTAGTAGCAAGCAAAGCAAAATGTCCCAAATGCGGTGGAGTAATAAGGCCAATCGAAACGAATAATGCCTAACTAGGAAGAAGCAGCGGCCTGAAACCGCCGCTGTTCTCCCACTCCGTTGGCATATAAAGAAAAGAAAATGATAACCAAACCAATTATAAAAGCCATTGCCCTCTCCATTATAACTACAGCGGCAATATTCCTAATTTCATTTGTAGCCCTTGTCCCACTAGGTGAAGTTGGAATGATTTGGATTATTTGTATGGTCCCGATTTCTCTTATTTGTGGCGGAGTGGTGACAGGATTTAAAACAAAAATGAAGGAAAATATAAAGACTGGAATGTATGCTTTATTAGCCTCAGGGCCTTATTGCTCAGTGCTTTTATGGACTCCTCCCTTTAACAAGGCATTTGTTGATAGCTCAGGTCGCATGCTGGTGACTCTGCTCTTTACCTTGCTGTCGATAGCTGGTGTTTACTTGGGGAATTTTTTAGCAACAAGGAAAAAACGAAATGCCAACAAGGAAGAAGCACCGACCTAAAACCGCCGGTGTTCTCCCACCACGTAGACAGGAAAAGATGATACCTTCTATTTACATTCTATTCATGGTTTCGTGGTGGTCCGTTCCGCTGATGCTGATTCAGAGAGACGACCTAACCCCTGTGAAACTGAACAGTTGGCGGATTGAGTTTTTAATCATCATGGCCGTTTCCATTATAGTGGCATTTGTCATATCCATTTTGTTCTCAGGGAAGTGGAAGGAAATTCCACAGATTAGGAAGTGGTGGATAATAATTGCTGTTTACTGGACGATTTACCTTCTTGAGTTAATGTTGACTAGCTACTTCCATGTCGGCGGTGGGGATGATTCTTTATCCTTTATATTGGCAGCATCAGCAATGATCTACCTCTGTCTGGCGATTACCGCGTCAGTCGTATATTTACCTGTTCAATTACTGAGGAAAAAATGTAGTCCGGTGTCTAACCAAGAAGATGCACCTGACAAAAATGTCGTCAGGTGATCTTCCACGACGTTGGCCAATTGAAGCGAGAAATAGATATGAGGCGTAGCATTATAAATTCGCTCTGTATGGGCTGCGGGTGTTCAATTGTAGGCCTCATATGCGGTCTTTTAGTAAGCAAAGATGCAATAGGAAACGGTTGGAACAGCTTTTTGACCTATGCTACTGGCAGTGCATTTCTAACTGGTTATGTAGCGTGGTGGACATTGATCGAGAAGCGTCCCAATCTATTTGTGAAAGTAGAAGGAAAAGTGAGAAGTGGAGTGTTTGTTGGAGCAATTGCAGGGTTTGTCGGACATTACATTTGCTGGTATGCCTTCTTTCTTTCAAGGTCTATTTGTTACTGGCTCACCGGTGGGTGCCTTAGTTCACTGAAAGAGCCACCATTAAACCCGATATATGCCATAGTTTGCGTACTTCCCTTTACCTTATGGAGTTTATTGTTTTTTGGGCTAATTACAGTACCTGCGGGGGCTCTTGTTGGAGCAGTTATAGCAAAGATAAGAATACAGGAATAGAATTTTTACCCAACTACTTGGCGGCAGACGGCCTCCACTTCGCTACGCCGGTGAGCTCTCAGTCTTTCAGCAGGGAATAAATTTTAATTAGGAAAAGTGATATGGATACCCCGAAGCCTCCGGGTTTTGATAGGCAAATATTAGCTGTTCTCGCAGGTGTTTTGGTTTTCATTATTCTTGGGCCAGTTGCTGGATCAAATATATTTGGACTGCTCACATTGTTTGTATTTGCTTATTTAATGGGAGCAATCCCAGCGGCTGTAGCTGGATTGATATTTTCACTGGTAACACTATGGTTATTTAAATCGAATAAATTAGAATCAGTAGGAATTTGGCTGCGTGTTGGCGCATTTCGTGGAGGCCTAACTGGTTTACTTACTGCGTTCATATTTTTCTTATGCATATACATAAATGATTCACACTTCACCTTCGAGAGTGCAATTGGTTCTTCCGTATTTTTTGGACTTTGCGGAGTACTTGGAGGAGCTGCTAGTGGGCATTTTGCTGAGAAAGCTATGAAAAAAATCTACTTTAGTATTTCGAAATAAGATCAATGAATGCTTAACACTCGGTGACACAGGGGTGGTAAGAAATCGCCGCCGGAGCACCTCATATTGAATCCGTTCAACACGACAAATAACCTGAATCTAAATCACTGCAGCACTTAAACCCCGTGGTAATACGCTCTGGGGTTTCTTTTTGCCTGAAATCCACCACGAAAGGAGGTGAACCCACATGAAACGCAACGTAATGGTCGGCCATCTCGTTGCGCTCTCCGTAGATTTTCATAATTCGATTAACTTCTTTAAAAATTACGCACGCCCAAGAAAGGGTAGTCGCGCAGTCACCCGTTAGGTCGTAAAAAGTGCGATAGAGTGCCACTAACTCCGTGGCAATCTGTAGCGGGGTTTTTCTATATCCGGCAACCTGATATGGTTGGCAATGATATTTTGTCAATGAGAAAGGCAGTGAGGAATGGGTAAGTCCAGAGGGGAAAAAGTGAAGAGGGAAGAGGCCAGAGAAACATTAGATGATTACTCTGATCTGTTTTGTCGCTTATTCCCACCTTGCGCCAAACCACCTGACAAGCGCAGTCAATGTTCTAAACTCCTCAATGTCGATTAGCACAGAATTAGCACAATCAGAACAAAAAAGGGCTACAGCATGAACTGTATCCCTCTTAATTATGCTAGTAAAACTAGCTATTTGTTTATGGTGCGCCTGGAGCGATTCGAACGCCCGACCTACGGATTCGTAGTCCGTTGCTCTATCCAGCTGAGCTACAAGCGCATCAGGAATAGAACTTATATATCAGATAAATGTATATTTCAACCTTTTTATACCATTTTTAGAATATATTTTTCATACTTCTGTTTTTAAGTTATTATGACAAATGAAATTTTTATATGTTTCTACGGTAAATCGCGAAGTCATTTTTAGAAGGTTTTGTGGATCATTTTATTTTGGAAATAAGCGAAATTGAAATTAAACGCGAACGGGACAAATCGCGTGAGCTCCGTAAAAGTCGCTGGTGGAAAAATCGCATTGCACTCGGATTTTGCCACTACTGTTGCAAACAGTTTCCAGCCGAAGAGCTGACCATGGATCATCTGGTTCCTATCTCTCGCGGTGGCAAAGCCTCTAGGAACAATGTCGTTCCTGCTTGCAAGGAATGTAACAACCGAAAAAAATATCTCCTGCCAATCGAGTGGGAAGAACTTCTACAAACAGATAAATGCCCTAAACCGGAGTCGGAACGTGAGTGATCTGAAAAGCCGCTATAAGGTTGTTATTTATGATTGTGACGGTGTAATTCTTGACTCTATAGAATCAAATTATGTATTTTACAACCGCGTAATGGACTATCTGGGTCGTCCTGAAATTGATCGAGATAACATTGAGGACAGGATGGTTCTGCATACATATTCTTTTGATAATGTTATGGAGTATTTTTTTTCAAACGATCCCCTGCGCGATAAAGCGTTCAAGTTTGCAAAAACAATTCACTACCGCGATCTAATGCCTTATATGAAGATGGAAGACGGTTTTTTATGTGCCATAGATCAGTTGAAAGAGCTCACATCCCTTGCTATTTGCACTAACAGGGCTACTTCAATGGATATGATTATTGAAGATTTCGGTTTAACAGGATATTTCCAATGCGTCATGACAGCGGCACAGGTGGCAAATCCAAAGCCACACCCAGAACCGCTTCTCAAAGTTTTAAAACATTTCTCAATCACTCCTGAAGAGGCTCTGTTCATTGGTGACGGAGAGGTTGATATGCTGTCGGCCAGAGGAGCCGGAGTCCCATTTATCTCATACAAAAGCCACCTACCCGGACAAACTCGCATCCAGCATCACATGGAAATTATTCAATATGTCTTTCAATAACATATTTAATTCCTCATCTAACAAGTTTTGAGAGTTTTTTGAATTCATCTGTGCCAGCAACCTTTAGGAGCTGAAATATGACAGACTCCGTGCAGGTAGGGATTGCACCAGCAAGCGTCATTGACTGTACGGCCGTCTGCCAGTTTTGCTTGCTACGACTCATTACCGCATCCTTTACAAAATGAGCATCAAAACCGGCCTCCCGCAGTTCAATAACCGTCTGAAGCACGCAAACATGAGTCTCCATCCCAACAATAATCACCTGGTCCTTTCCGGTTGCTTTAAGTGCATCAACAAAATCTTTACTACCGCAACAACTGAAAGCCATCTTTTCAAAGTACTGTGCAGAAACTGCTTTTTCTTTTAACTCTGACAAGGTAGACCCGAGACCCTTGACATACTGCTCTGTTACAAGCACTGGAATATTCAGTTCAGCTGCACCTTCCAAAAGGATACATATATTTTTCACCAAATTCTTCAGCACCTTTTCTTCCATTGCAACGCAGAGTTTTTCCTGAACGTCAATAACCAGCAACACAGC
>CAJBRY010000390.1 GCA_903958085.1 uncultured Geobacteraceae bacterium | reverse complement strand
CACCATCCAGAAAAAAGCAGGTAGCAGAAAACGGACAACAGTAGAGGACGCTTCTCCCCCTCTGCCGCCTCCAAAATGTACTAAATTATCGAGAATATCATCCAAAATTATACCTCAGTTTATTGCTGTATTGAATCCAACTCTGAATCCTTGCTATTCTCTGACGTTTCCCTTAAATTTTCACCAAGATCTATAAATGTCTGAAGTATGACCGGATCAAAATGCTCCGGATTTGTCCTGCCATCCCCCTCGGTAATAATTTTCATTGCCTCATCGTGGGTGAATGCCGGTTTGTAAACTCTGACGCTTGTTAGAGCGTCATAGATGTCTGCCAATGCCATAAGTCGACCAGATATCGGAATTTCTTCTCCCTTTATTCCGTGATAGCCGGTGCCGTCCCAATGTTCATGGTGTGTATGTGCCAGTTCCTCCGCAAAACGGAGAAAAGCCGAAGCGGATTGATCGTGCATATTCTGCTCAATGCGGTTGATAACGTCTTTTCCGAATACAGTGTGCAGCTTCATAGTTTCAAATTCACCTTTAGTCAGCCTGCCAGGTTTTTGCAGTACGCAGTCAGGCACGCCGACCTTGCCTATGTCATGAAGAGGGGCGGAATTGAACAGCAGTCGCATGGTTGTATTATCAAAATATCCCTGGAAGCTTGGCTGCTCTTTCAGCTTTTCAGCCATCAGACGGACATAATGCTGAGTGCGGCGAATATGCTGACCGGTTTCGATATCCCTGTATTCCGCCAGTATGCCTAACCCCACAATAGCCGCATCCTGCGTAAGAATAAGTTCGCGGGTCCGCTCAAGCACAACGTCTTCCAGATTGTCTCGATGTATTTTAAGCTCCAGATGATTGCGAACCCTTGCACGGACAAGTGATGGTGAAAACGGCTTTTGAATGTAATCGACCGCACCTAGGTCAAGCCCCATCTGCTCGTCAGATTCATCAGAAAGACCGGTTACAAAAATTATCGGAATAGATTTAGTGCGTGGATCTCTTTTCAAAATGGAGCAGACCTCATAACCGTTCAGTTCCGGCATCAGCACATCAAGCAGGATAAGGTCAGGAGGTGAAGAGCTTTTGGCAAGCTGAAGCGCGCGTTCGCCATTGTTTGCAACAATAACTTTGTAGCTGTCACGCAGCAGTTCCATAAGAACCATGATGTTTTCCGGAGTATCATCTACAACCAGAATTGTGTGTTTTGATTCATCTGGCATTGCCGGTTCCTCTATTTGTTTATAAATTCAACTGCTTTATTCAGTGAAGCGCGCGCCGCGTCAATATCAAAGCTGGCAAGATGCTGTTGAAACTCCTCATTTATCTGTTTCAGCCCGGGAGTGGCGGCCAGATTATTCATCTCTGCCGCCAGATTGATGGCGAGTCTCATGTCGCTGTCAAGCGCGTCATCCAGGCTCTTGATCAGCTTTTTCAGCGCTTCATGGTCGCACTCTCCGGCTCTGCTGTTTTGTTCAGGAAGAGTGGCACTGGTTGACTTTTCTCCGAATTCGGCATCCAGCGTTGTAAGCAGAGCAGCAAGATTCTGATCAAAGCAATTAAGCCGTTCGGCCAGTTGGTCATCCATATTTTTTGAAATGGCTTCTTCAAGCAGGCGTGCGGCAGTAGAAAGTTCGGCAGCACCAAGCGTTGCGGATACAGATTTAAGGCTGTGAGCTGTTCTTGTAGCGGTTTCACGATCTCCGGATGCGAAAAGTGCGCGGATAATCTCCCCCTCGCGACGTTTGCTGATCCGGAATTTCTGCAGCATATCAAGATAAAGTTTGACGCTGGAATTGCACATCCGCAACCCTGCAGTAATGTCGATTCCGGGAAGGTTTACGGGTACATTCAACTCTGCAGTCGCTGAATTTTTTCCACCTTCGCTTGACGGGGGGGGGATTGAAGTGTCTTGATTCATGGTTGCCCCTTTTGTCCGTTATTAAGGTTCAATTAAAGTACTGCCAGTAACTCCTTCACCCTTCTTTCAAGCAGTGCAAGCATATTATCCGTTCCTTCAAGTTTTTCATTTCTGTATGCCGTTTCAAGCTCAAGTGCGGCATCTCTCAAAGGATCGGCGCAGATGTTTGAAGCTACACCTTTTATAGTGTGTGCTTCTCTCATTGCATCGGTATTCTTTCCGCTAACCATTGCGGTTTTAAGTTTGATCACCAGATCAGGAAGAGATTCCCTTGTCATCTCGATGATGTCGTTCACCAGATCCCTGTCTCCATCGAGTCGCTCCAGCATTTCTGCCATAAAAAACGGTGCTGTCGTGTTCTGATCCATCTTGTCATTCTCCTTGGTTGTTTCAATGATTATAGCACCGGCTGAATTTTGCTCAAGAAGCGGCAGCATAATCTTCTCAAGATCTTCAAGTTTTACCGGCTTTGAAATATAGTCGTTCATACCGCTCTCAATGCAGCGCTCCTTATCTCCCTGCATTGCGTTTGCAGTCATGGCCACAATCGGAATTTCATGGTTAAGTACATTGGATGAAGAACCCCGTATTGTGCGGGTCGCTTCATAACCATCCATAACCGGCATCTGGCAATCCATAAGCACAAGGTCGTATGGAATCTGCTCAAGAGCTTTCACGGCTTCACTTCCATCAGCAACAACGTCTGCCGTAAGCCCCAGTTTTTTCAGCAGCGCAACTGCAACCATCTGATTTACTGTGTTATCTTCGGCGACAAGAATCCGCTTTTTTGTAGCGGAGGTTTCGGCCACTACATGAGAAGTTACAAGTTTGCCTTCTGTTTCTCCGCTTGGAGCTACAGTCAGACCCATGACCATGGAAAGGGCATCACGCAGCTGTTCCTGACGAACCGGCTTGGTAAGATATCCCTGAAATCCGATTTTCTCCGCTTCAGAGCCGGCTCCGCGCCAACCGTGAGCAGTCAGCATTACAAGGCGCACATCACCGACGACCGGATCTTTTCTGATCTCTCTCCCAAGATCCAATCCGTTCATTCCGGGCATTAGAAAATCAACTATCACTACATCGAATGGGTGACCTTCTTCAACAGCTTCGTGAAGCAGCGGGATTGCGGTTTCTGCTTCAGAGGCGGTGGCGTATTTGCATCCCCAGGAATCGAGGAGTGTAATAAGCAGAAAACGGCAGGTCGTGTTGTCATCTACAACCAGTACATTACAGCCGCGAATATCCGCTTTCGGGTGGGCAACAGCGTCAAAAATGGCATCTGTTTTCTTCAGTACAGCGGTAAACCAGAAAGTTGAACCTTTTCCCTCGGCGCTTTCAAGGCCGATTGTTCCACCCATTAGTTCGGAAAGCTGCTTGCTGATAGCCAGCCCCAGACCTGTTCCGCCATATTTTCGGGTTGTTGAGCCATCAGCCTGAGTGAATGGGTCGAAAATTGCCCCCTGCCTCTCAGTCGAGATTCCAATGCCGCTGTCTTTTACGCTGAATCTGACGCGTACTTCATTTCTGTCTTCACTCTCAAGTTCAACTCTTATGAAAACTTCGCCTCTGCTGGTAAATTTGATAGCGTTGTTGGCAAGATTTATAAGAACCTGTCTCAGTCTTCCAGGGTCGCCAAGAAGAGAACGCGGGAGAAGCGGGTCAGCAAGGCAGAGCAGTTCCAGACCCTTTTCAGAAGCTTTAAGGGCGAGCATTTCGGCGGTCTCTTCCAATGTCGTCCTGATGTCAAAAACGATATTCTCAATATCCAGCTTGCGGGCTTCTATCTTGGAGAAGTCAAGAATGTCGTTTATGAGCGACAGCAGGGACTCGCCGCTTGATCGGACAATATGTGCATATTCGGTCTGGACCGGGGTCAGTTCGGTATCCAGCAGAAGTCCTGTCATCCCTATGACGCCGTTCATCGGAGTGCGAATTTCATGACTCATGGTGGCGAGAAACTCGGATTTTGCACGCGTCGCCTCTTCAGCCATTTCAAGAGCCGAAGTCAACTGCAGGTTTTTGTTTTCCATCTCTTCCGTAAAGCGGAACAGTTTCTCTTCATTCAGTTTGCGGTTAGTAATATCATAACTGGTTCCTATCATCCGGACAGGCGCGCCTGCTTCATTTTTTACAACAGTAGCATTTGATTTGATGTAACGTGTCTGACCATCCGGCATTAGTATACGGAAATCAACGTCGAAAGCGGCTTCACCGCTAATGGCGGCGAACATTTCATTATTCACCCTTTTAGAATCGTCAGGGTGGATGGCATTTCGCCACACATTATATGCGTCAAGCGTCTCTTCGGATTTAATGCCGTATAGATTCATCATCTGGTTGTCCCATTCGAAGTGGTCACTTTTCAAATCAAGATCCCAGACGCCGATGCCTGCTGCCCTTGTAGCCAGATCAAAGCGCTCGTTCAAGAGCAAAAGCCGTTCCTCGCTGAAACGAAGGCGGTTTTCAACTCTTTTGCGTTCTGATATATCAATAAAACTTTCAAGAAGCTTTTCCTTCCCCCCGATATTTATCCGTTTTACCGATTTGACAATCGGCAGTTTTGATCCGTCCTTTGTAAGCAATATCCGCTCTGAATTATCTACAACCTGTCCATTGTCGCAGACCGGACAGGAATTCCGCTCAGCCGGGCAGAGAAACTGATGGCAGACATGGCCTTCGATTTCATCGATTGGTGTTCCAAACATAGCTGCAGTAGCAGGATTGACACGCTCTATGACGCGTGTTTCAGGGTCAATTATGACCATACCCATTGATAGATTGTCGAACAGAGTCTGAAGAAAAATTGCATTTCCCTTGATTTTTAATTCATTCACTTTCTTTTGAATCTGAGTCGTTACCCGCATGATAAGTTCCTGCGGAATATAAGGTTTGGTCATGAAATCAACAGCGCCCCACCCCAGGGCTTTAATAGCATCATCCCTGTTTCCGGTTATAACTATTACCGGAATGTTTTGAAGTTCTGTCGAGGCCTTTACAACGGCCAGCATCTCTTTCCCACCCATGACAGGCATTTCGAGGTCTAAAAGGATCAGATCTACATCGTTATGTTCTTCAAGAAGATTCAGAGCTTCCTTGCCGTTTTCGGCCACAATCAGATTTTCAAAATGCTCGGAAAGCATGAACTTCAGCATTTCACGATTCATCTCTTCATCATCAACAATAAGAATCTTTGCAGTATTC
Organism: uncultured Geobacteraceae bacterium; assembly: GCA_903958085.1. Taxonomy (GTDB): domain Bacteria; phylum Desulfobacterota; class Desulfuromonadia; order Geobacterales; family Pseudopelobacteraceae; genus JACRCG01. The sequence goes on along the minus strand of CAJBRY010000390.1, from coordinate 89 downwards.
ATTTTGACAGTTCCTCTGCTTCCTGCAGTTCTGAAATTTCGCCATAATGCTCTTTCACACATTTCGGGCAGATACCGTGGCTGAACCTT
>CAJBRY010000389.1 GCA_903958085.1 uncultured Geobacteraceae bacterium | reverse complement strand
TATTCCCGACTGTAATCTCATCAGGCCTGGAATTGCGATGTATGGCGCACTTCCATCTTCAGATTTTCAGGGCAAACTTGATCTCAGGCCTGTAATGCGTATAAAAAGCCAGATTGCTATGTTGAAATGGGTTGAGCCCGGCACTACTGTCAGTTATGCACGGCGATTTACTGCTGCTCACCGAACATTGATAGCAAGCGTTCCGGTTGGTTATGCTGACGGTTATCCGCGCTCTCTTACCAATCGCGGAGAGGCTTTGATTCGAGGTCAAAGGGCTAAAGTAGCGGGAACAGTCTGTATGGACTGGATCATGCTTGATGTCACAGGAATTGAGGGGGTTGCGGTTGGTGATGCCGTTACGCTTATGGGGCCTGATGGTTATGGCAACTGTATTCATGCAGAAGAGCTGGCAGAGTGGGCAGAGACGATTCCATACACAATTTTTTGCGGAATCAGTAAAAGAGTTCCGCGGGTTTATCTGAAGTGACTGTACGTTAACCCATTATGACAAAGTATGCAATTGCCATAGATCTTGGCACCACAACTCTTGCCGCATCGCTTATTAACTGCAGTAGCGGAGAACGACTTGCCATTTGCGGTGCTCTAAATCCTCAGCGCAGTTTTGGAGCGGATGTTATTTCCAGGCTTGACGCTGCTGTTCATTCCCCTGAGCAGTTGCGGGAAATGTCATCTCTGATTCGTTTCGAACTGAGGCGGATGATTGGTGAACTTTGTGATAAAAACTTAGTTGCCTGGGGAGACGTGAATAAAATTGCAATTGCCGGTAATCCTGCCATGCAGCATATCCTCATGGGGCTTGATGTAAAATCTTTGGCTTATCCTCCATTTCGCCCACAATATACGGAAGGAACGCATCTAAAGGTAGCTGACCTCAATTGGGAAGGCACTGCGGATGTATATATATTGCCTATGCCAGGAGGTTTTGTTGGTGGCGATACTGTTGCCTTCCTCTATGGTCTTCTCGCCTTTTCTAATAAAGATTCGCTGCAACTTCCAGCTTTATGTCTTGATATGGGTACAAACGGAGAGATCGCACTGATTCATGGCGACACTATCTGGACAACGTCTGCAGCGGCTGGTCCAGCCTTTGAGGGGGGTAATCTTTCCTGCGGCATGGCTGCCCTCCCGGGTGCCATCAACTCTGTGATAATTGCAGAAGAGCGGATCAGGCTACAGGTAATAGGCAATGTACAGCCGATTGGGATTTGCGGGTCAGCCGCGATTGAGGCTGTCGCAGAGCTTTTGCGCTGCAATATTCTGGATTCAAGCGGCAGGTTTAGGAATCCGGATGAAATAGATTCAAATCTGGCTACAAGGGTCATTGAACATCAGGGTGCTGCCGCATTTGTGCTGTATCGTGATGCACAAAGCCTCATTCTTCTGACTCAGACTGATATTCGCCAGTTGCAGCTTGCTAAGGCTGCAATACGCGCAGGAATTGAGGTGCTTGCAGAAAAATCATGTATACAGTGTGATGCATTGAAACAAGTGGTTTTGACCGGTTCTTTCGGGATGGTTTTGCGGGCAGAATGGCTTAAATATATTGGAATATTTGATCAAAGCATGGTACAAGCTACCCGCTTTACGCATGAGGGGGCTCTTGCCGGCGTAGAGACCGCCCTGGTCTGCAGAGAAGGTTTTAATAATGTAGAGAAACTGGCTGGTAGTTTCAGAGTAGTACCGCTTTCTGGAACACCGCTTTTTGAATCGTTTTTTATTAAGTACATTAATTTCCCACATAACTGATCAATCATAATTTCTATAAATAAACCAGCAAACTTAAGGAGTAACGGCATGGCAAAAATTACCAGGGCACTGATAAGTGTTTCTGACAAGTCAGGCGTTGTTGAATTTTCAAAACAGTTAGCGACCTATGGAGTTGAGTTGCTATCTACTGGCGGGACAGCCAAATTGTTGCGTGAAGCAGGATTAACAGTCAAAGACGTTTCCGAGTTCACCGGCTTTCCGGAAATGCTTGATGGACGAGTGAAAACCCTGCATCCAAAGGTGCATGGAGGTCTACTCGGAATGCGCTCTAATCCTGAACATATTGCCAAAATGAAAGAGCATGGTATCGAGAATATTGATATGGTTGTGGTGAACCTGTATCCATTTGAGGCAACAGTTGCAAAGGATGGGTGCCACCTCGAAGACGCTATTGAAAATATCGATATTGGTGGGCCCACCATGCTTCGTTCGGCGGCTAAAAACTACCCTGATGTTACTGTTCTGGTTGACAACTCTGATTATGCAATGGTGCTTGAGGAGATGAAGATGGCAGCAGGCGAGGTTTCACCGGCCACCAACTATTCCCTCGCGGCTAAAGTGTTTCAGCACACGGCAGCCTATGATGGCGCTATATCAAATTATCTCGGAGCCAGACTCACCGCTGAAGTTCAGGAATATCCTCCAACATTCTCTATTCAGGTAAAAAAAGCCCAGGAGCTTCGCTACGGGGAAAATCCCCACCAGTCTGCGGCTTTCTACGTCGAAAACAGCATATCTGAACCATGTGTTTCTAATGCCAAACAACTTCAGGGCAAGGAATTATCATTTAACAATATTATTGATCTTGATGCTGCAATTGAAACGGTCAAGGAGTTTGAACAGAGTGCAGCTGTAATTATCAAGCACACCAATCCATGCGGAGTTGCACTGGCAGATTCACCGCTTACTGCATATCTTAAAGCCCGCGAATGTGATCCGGTTTCAGCTTTCGGTGGTATTGTCGGGTTTAATAGAACTGTTGATGTGGCAACAGCGAGAGAGCTTACATCTACTTTCCTTGAAGCGGTTATTGCCCCTGGTTATAGCGAAGAGGCTCTTGAAATTTTTACCGCGAAAAAGAACGTTCGTGTGATGCAGGTACCGCTTCTTGACAGTTATGTTGCCGGTGGATTTGATCTGAAACGCGTTACAGGTGGACTTTTGATGCAAGGTCGCGACTTAGGCATGGTTAATGCCCGTGACTGTCGCGTTGTAACCGAAAGAATTCCATCGGAATCCGAGTATGAGGCTCTGGATTTTGCCTGGCGAGTCTGCAAACATGTGAAATCAAATGCCATAGTGTTCAGTAATCGCGATCAGACAGTTGGAATTGGCGCCGGCCAGATGTCGCGTGTTGATTCATCCAAAATTGCTGTCCAGAAGGCTCTGCTCCCGACTCGTGGAACCGTTCTGGCATCAGATGCCTTCTTCCCATTCCGTGACGGTGTTGATGCTGCTGCTGAAGCCGGTGTTTCGGCAATTATCCAGACAGGCGGTAGTGTTAGAGATGAAGAGGTAATCAAGGCAGCGAATGAACATGGTATTGCGATGCTCTTCACCAATATGAGACACTTCCGGCATTGAGCCTGGATTTTAAGAGTCTGATCAAACTTTAAGAGGTGCTTCTCTATGAAAATTCTTGTTGTAGGCGGCGGTGGTCGCGAACACGCTTTGGTATGGAAAATTGCCCAGTCTCCTCTGGTGACTAAACTATATTGCGCTCCCGGCAATCCCGGAACATCAGCTCTTGCTGAAAATCTTCCGATTGCTGTCGATCAGCTTGATAAACTGTTGGCATTTGCATTTGAAAACAAGATTGATCTGACTGTTGTCGGTCCGGAGCAGCCACTATCACTTGGAATTGTTGACCTCTTTGAAGCGCATGGGCTTAAGGTTTTTGGCCCATCCCAAAAAGCTGCTTTTATTGAGGGGAGTAAGGCTTTTTCAAAAGATCTTATGAAAAAATACAATGTTCCGACAGCCGCTTATGGTGTGTTTACCAGACAGTCAGAGGCTGAAGCCTTTATCAGAGAAACAGGCGCGCCGATAGTGGTAAAGGCTGATGGACTGGCCGCCGGAAAAGGTGTTATCATAGCTCAAACTTGCGAAGATGCTATTGAAGCAGTGCACGAGATGCTTAGCGGAAATGCCTTCGGCAGCGCCGGCTCGCGAGTCGTAATCGAAGAATTTCTGACTGGTGAGGAGGCTTCATTTCTGGTTATAACGGATGGGAATAAAGTTATTCCGCTTGCCAGTGCACAGGATCATAAGGCTATTTTTGATGGAGATCTTGGTCCAAATACTGGCGGGATGGGGGCGTATTCACCTGCTCCGGTTGTTACGCAGGACATACATGAAAAGGCTATGCTACAGGTGATCAGTCCGACTGTAGCAGGTATGGCGGCTGAAGGGCGCGCATATAGAGGTGTTCTGTACGCAGGCTTGATGGTCAAAAATGGCGAGATAAAAACATTGGAATTTAATGCACGCTTTGGTGATCCAGAATGCCAACCACTTCTGATGAGAATGAAGTCTGACATTGTTCCGGTGCTCATGGCTGTTGCCAACGGTGATCTTGCTGATTCAGGAATTGAGTGGCACGATAAGGCTGCTGTCTGTGTTGTCATGGCTTCAGAAGGATATCCTGCAGATTACCGTAAGGGAGATGAAATATCTGGTCTCGATCAGGCCGTGCAATCTGATGATCAATACGTATTTCATGCAGGTACCGCTTTGAAGGATGGGATTTGTGTTACAAACGGCGGGCGCGTTCTCGGAGTAACGGCTCTCGGGGTATCCGTAAAGGATGCCATATCCGCAGCATATCAGTCAGTTTCAAAGATCAGCTGGCAGGGTGTCCAGTACCGTAAAGATATCGGGAAGAAAGCTCTTGAACGCCCGTAATTTAAGTTTTTATTACAAAAATACTTTTAGAGGTGAAAGATGAAGGATGCTCCACTTGTGCTTCTTATTATGGGTAGCGATAGCGATCTTTCAGTAATGCAGGAGGCAGCAGACATTCTGCAAAAGTTTGCAGTGCCATACGAAATGCGTATTTCATCAGCACATCGATCTCCTGTCCGGACGATGACTCTTGCCTCCGAAGCTGCCGGTCGCGGCATCAAGATAATTATTGCCGGAGCAGGAATGGCCGCTCATCTTGCGGGTGTAGTTGCATCTAAAACCACTTTGCCTGTTATTGGAGTGCCAATGCCTGGCGGCGCTCTCAACGGCGTAGACGCCCTTTACTCTACAGTACAGATGCCTGGTGGCATACCGGTAGCGACAATGGCAATTGGCAAAGCAGGGGCAAAAAATGCCGGTCTCTTTGCAATACAGATTTTAGCTCTTTCTGATTTGAATCTGGCCGAGGCGTTTATAAACTTCAGGTCTGAAATGGATAAAGAGTTGGAGCGTAAAGATGCGGAACTTCAAGCAAGATGTTGAGCGATATTTCAGTATGATTTGAATTTAGGGCATAATATAGATGTCTATGGTAAATTGTAGCAAATTGTAGTTGACTTTTCTGTTTGTAACGTGATAGACAGTCGGACGCTTTTGGTTGCTGTTTTTTTAAGTTTCTTTATCCCGTTTTTCAGCAACAATCCACAATCCAGTAGGTATGTTTTTGTGGTTATATTCCCCTTTAGCTCAGTTGGTAGAGCAGGTGACTGTTAATCACCTTGTCCATGGTTCGAGTCCGTGAAGGGGAGCCAATTAAATCAAGCACTTACAAGATTTCTTGTAGGTGCTTTTTTCTTTGTGTATCCTCTGGTGTATCCTTAAGGCTGTTCGCTGTCCTTCAGCCCCCTTGAATATTCCTCGCTGCAAATCCCTGTCTTTTTCTATCAGATCAACCCCGGCGTGACTTCACAGATTCAGTGATGCTTACCATTCAGAAAGCCTGTCTGAATAATCATAAACTCTGATAACTATTTGTTTTTATTACATAAATTATGTTGACATGAAGTTTTAAGTTCTGCTACCGTCACGACAGATGGAACACAAAAACAGGGAGGTGCAGCATGAAAGCAAGTGAACTGGTGGCAATGATTCAGCGTATGATTCAGGAGCATGGAGATGTAAACGTATTCTTTCAGAATATCGAAGCGGTGACAGCGGATTGTTTTGGAGTGGTTGAGCCGGTCACAGACTGCCCGGATGAATTGAATATGCTTGACGGTAAGTATCTGCTTGTTGAATCACCATAACAGACTGACAGCAACATGATCATAAACGAATAATGCCGCCCCCTGAGTGATTCGGGAGCGGCGTTATTCTACCCAGAAAAAAAGAACTTCTTTGGGAAAGAGCGCCGATCAATCAACCCGTTTCCGAGTCCTCAGTGCGAAGATTGTCGAGCCAAAGCAGTTCTTCTGATTCAAGCGTATCCCCACAAAATAAAAATGTCAATACTGCCGCCAATATGCGAGGCATAGTACAGGGTGACATGATCCGCTCTACTGGTTGACGCTGCCTATCTTGTCCAGGCACAGCACAGGATATGAATCTTGCTGCCTGCCCTGCCTACCCGTTCAATGTCCTACCGGAATGGCAGGAGCGACCCCCCGCCACCATACCCCCCCCACCCCCGGCATGTCCCGCCGCTAGGAGTCCCCCTCCCTTGATAGCTACCTATCGCGCACATGAGAAAGCATCCCCCCTGAGTTTTTGCGCCGGATCTTAATGATGTGGTCAAGTAATAATGGACATTTTGCTAAGCCACTTTTCTCTGGTGATATGTATCTTCATATTCTCTGGGACTGACATTCCCCAAATATGAATGCCGTCTTCTG
>CAJBRY010000388.1 GCA_903958085.1 uncultured Geobacteraceae bacterium | reverse complement strand
CGCAGTCAGGACACTTCAATGGGTCTCTGCCGTAAGTTTGCATGGAGAGTTCTCTGAATTTTTTCCAGCATCTGCTGATATCTGACATTGCTGTGAAAACCGTAGTAGCGAATTCTTTGAAATCCTTTCGGCAGGATATGCTGAACCGGATATTCTTTTGATACTTTACAGTTAACATGCTTATTACCAATCATTTAAAGCATGATTTAAATAAAAAAATACTGGCTACTTCAATTTTACATTTAACAGTTCAAGAATTTTCTTTTGCTCCTCATCTGGTTTTGAGACACATTTTTTTACCACAATACCGCCGATAAGAGTTTCAGTCAGCCGTATTGACTTCAACCGTTCAACCACAATTTCAAATGTCCAGCGTTTATCTCCATATTCGCCATCTGCTTCAAACAACGGCTTCAGGCGCTGTGTCGCATGCCACTGGATGTAATACGCGAGCGAGACCATAAATATATGAGCTTTGAGCCGGTCATCCGTCTTGTGGTACATCGGGCGCAGTTCAAGCATCACGGTCTTCAGATTTTTGAACGCCTGTTCAACTTTTTGCAGATTCCTGTATGCTTCAAGGACTTCCAGCTTGTTGAACTTATTTTCCGGAACGTCTGTCCTGATGACATAACAGCCGTCCAGGAGTTCTTCCTGCTTTACAATTTCATCTTTCAGCGACCATGTCAATTCGCCTTTGTCGCCGACCCGCCATGCAAAAAACTTTTCAACTTTGCGCTTCTCAAACAACCTGCCGATGCTTGCCGCCACTTTCAGTTTATCTCTGGTTTTCGCAACGCCGGCTTTTTGCGCGAGATCCTGCTTAACTTTTTCAATCAGGCCGTTCCGTGTTGCCCGCTCATCCCGCATGGTATTTTCATTCTTGCAGAGGATGTATCTGATGTTTTTATTGTCGCAATCGAGAACTTCGATGATATTTTTTTCATCGAACAGATCCGGTTGAATGTTATCTTTCTCGATCAATGATTTAATTTGAGGATGAGTTAAGGCGGTTACAGTTTTGTACTCGCTTTCGCTGACCTCGTCAATGCGCTTCTGAGTCAGCATGCCGCGGTCGCCGGTAAAAATAATATCTTTCAATCCGTATGTTGTGGAAAGTTTTTTCACTTCATCCAGAACCGTGGTCTGATCAGAAGTGGAACCTTTGAAAATTTCAACTCCGACCGGACAGCCGTATTTATCCGTTAATAATCCAATTGCAATCTGCTTGTAGCCGGTTTTTCCGCCTTTCGCCTTGCCGAATGAGACATATTCTGAATCTGCATATTCGCCTTCGAACCAGCAATTGGTCATGTCATATAAAACCACGCAACCATCCTGCAAGTGTTTTTGGGCGAGCTTGCATTCTATTTTATCTTTTCTTTTCAACAACTCGTCCATCGCCGCGTAACAATGTTTTTCAACCTCGGGACGGATGCCAGGTTCGTGTCCGGTCAAAGACCACAAGGCAGTATCACTGTACATATTGGTCAAACTTAACTTGCTGCCCTGGTAGGTCAATCTGCCGACTATCATCGCCAGAACATCTTCACGCCATTGTTCCTTTTGAGAAAAAATCATTTTGTCAAGCTCCAGCTCCCGGGCCAGCTGCATGAACGCATAACTTGCGCCGTATTCATAACTTCTGCCGTGTTCCAGATCGTCAATGCTGATATTCCCATTTTTGCCCGCCAGGTTGTTTTTCAGTTGACGCAAATGTTCAGCCGGCAGATTGGAAACGTTGCTGACGGTCCGATGCTTGATTTTGCCGCCCTCGCGGTAGGTCTCGCGGACGAGGTGGGTGAAATAAGTTTTGCCGTTACGAACTGATTTTATATTTTCTAGGTACATGCTGGCTACGTCCTGTTTTTAGTTTTGAGCATAATATGCATTCGCAAAATAATATTACAAGCATTAAATAAAAAATATCAATAATATATTACTGGCTACGTTTTTAAGAAAAAAAGTGACTTATATCACTTATATTAAACAAGATAGATGCAAAAACGCAAAAGAATATCCGCTAAATGGGTTTG
>CAJBRY010000387.1 GCA_903958085.1 uncultured Geobacteraceae bacterium | reverse complement strand
TCGTAATGATTTTAGTTATAAGTCTAGTATGGAAGTTCCACAGATTAAAAAGATTGTAGTGAATATGGGACTGGGTGAAGCTATTCAGAATGTCAAAATACTTGATTCAGCGACTACGGAATTGGGTTTGATTACAGGGCAAAAGTCCGTTATCACCAAGGCTAAGAAGTCAATTGCTACTTTTAAGCTACGTGAAGGTATGCCTATAGGTTGCATGGTTACTCTTCGTAAGGATCGCATGTTTGAATTTCTTGATCGCCTGATAAACGTTTCTCTTGCCAGGGTTCGTGATTTTAAAGGGGTTTCTGGCAAGGCATTCGATGGCAAAGGAAATTACACACTTGGAATTAAAGACCAGCTTATTTTTCCTGAAATTAATTATGATAATGTTGATAAAATAAAAGGCATGAATATAACTATTGTAACAAGTGCTAAGACAGATGAAGAAGGTAAAGCGCTTCTCAAGTACCTGGGCATGCCGTTCAGGAACTAAGATATCTGGAGGATTCTGTGGCAAAAGTATCAATGATAATTAAATCGCAGCGCACACCAAAGTTTAAAGTACGGCAACACAATCGTTGTCCGGTTTGTGGTCGTCCTAAAGCATTCTATCGCAAGTTCGAGATGTGCAGAATTTGCCTGCGTAAGTATGCCTCGTCTGGCCAGATTCCCGGCGTGATAAAATCGAGCTGGTAACAAAAAGCCACATATAGATAAAGAGACAGGAGCAAATTCACGATGTCCATGACAGACCCGATTGCTGACATGCTTACCAGAATTAGAAATGCAAATATGGTAAAGCACCAGAAAGTAGATATTCCTTCATCCAATATGAAAGTCAGTATTGCTAATGTATTAAAGCAAGAGGGCTTTATAAAAAACTACAAGGTTATTTCTGATAATCTTCAGGGTATTCTTCGCGTTTATTTAAAGTATATTGACGAGAAAGATAGCGTTATAAACGAGATCAAACGAGTTAGCAAACCCGGGGGTAGGGTTTATGTTAAGTCTGAGGATATACCTCTTGTAAAGAGCGGCCTTGGAATTGCGATACTCTCCACATCAAAGGGTATTATAACTGACAATGTTGCACGTAAGTCAGGTGTTGGCGGAGAACTTATCTGCACTGTATGGTAATTATGCGACAAGGAGTGCTTTAGATGTCAAGAATAGGTAAAATGCCAATTGCAATACCGAAAGGCGTAAAGATTTTATTCACGCAGTCTCTGCTTTCTATTCAGGGACCAAATGGTTCTCTTAATCGTCAGATAATGAGTGTGGTTGGTCTAAATATCAGCGATACCTCAATAGAAGTCACTAGATGTGATGAATCAACAGCAGCTCGTGCTGCTCACGGTCTTACTCGGACATTGATTAATAACATGGTTGTAGGTGTGACCAAGGGATTTCAAAGAGATCTTGAAATCAATGGTGTTGGATATCGTGCTGAGATCAAGGGCAAGGAGTTAGTTCTTGCCTTGGGTTATTCTCATCCGGTAAACTTTTTAATACCTGATGGGATTACCATAGATGTTGAGAAAATGACTAAACTCTCTGTAAAAGGTTTTGATAAGGAGTTGGTTGGTCAGACTGCAGCGAAAATCAGATCGTTCCGTAGTCCCGAACCTTATAAAGGTAAAGGGATTAAATATGCTGACGAGACTATACTCAGAAAGGCTGGGAAAACCGGCAAGAAATAGTCTTTATAAGGAGATTTTGTGGCTAAAACAGCAATTAAAACAATTACTCGACTTAAACGCCAAGTTCGAGTTAGGAAAAAGGTACGCGGTTCATCAGAACGTCCGCGACTCAATGTTTTCAAGAGTGCACGTCATATTTATGCGCAAATTATTGATGATTCTAATGGAACGACACTTGTTGCCACTTCGACTTTATCTGAGGCTGCAAAAGTTCTTTCAAGCACCGGTAATGTTGCTGCTGCAGTACTTGTTGGTAAAGAAGTTGCCAGGCTTGCAATAGATAAAGGTCTGACTTCGGTAGTTTTTGATCGTAATGGTTTTCTCTATCACGGCAGGATCAAGGCGCTTGCTGATTCAGCCCGCGAAGCCGGATTGAATTTTTAAGCGTACAGGAGGTTTTCTTTGAGTAGAATTAATCCAGCAGAACTGAATCTTACAGACAGAGTTGTACATATCAGCCGTGTAGCCAAAGTAGTGAAGGGTGGACGTCGTTTTAGTTTTTCGGCGTTAATAGTTGTCGGGGATGGCAACGGCTATGTTGGTTATGGTCTTGGAAAAGCTAATGAAGTTCCGGAGGCAATAAGAAAGGGCGTTGAGCAGGCTAAAAAGAATTTGATCAAGGTACCTGTCAATACCAGCCAAACAATCCCATTTGAAATTGAAGGAAAGTTTGGCGCTGGACGTCTTTTAATGAAGCCAGCCTCTGCTGGTACCGGTGTTATTGCTGGTGGAGCTGCTCGTGCTATTTTTGAAGCTGCGGGTATAAATAATATTCTTTCTAAATGCCTAGGTTCAAATAATCCTCACAACGTAATAAAGGCTGCTTTTGCTGGACTTAAGCGTTTGAAGACCCCTGAAGAAATAGCTGCTCGTCGCGGCATTACGGATTAATCTATATTATGTGGAGATATTAATTATGAGCAGTACGCTGAAAATTACACTCAAGAAAAGTACAATATGTACTCCTAAAAAACATCGCGATGTTGTTTTGGGACTTGGATTGTCTAAACT
>CAJBRY010000386.1 GCA_903958085.1 uncultured Geobacteraceae bacterium | reverse complement strand
GAAACTATAAAATTCCGTAAAAACAAAAACGGGATATTAGCAAATCGCTAACACCCCGTTTTCAAAATAGCCTATTACACAAAATAAATCACAGCAAATCTCTTAGTACTTTCAGGTCATTCTTGACCTGTTTTAAAACATCTGAAAAATCGGTAGCAACCACTTTCTCTACAATCTGATCTTCTGGCTTAAGCATCCGGCCCTTTACTGAAAATCGTTTTTTCACACCCTCAATTGTGAATTTATCTTCATACAGAAGTCGCTTCACTTGTAACACTAGCTCTACTTCGTTTTTTGAATACAACCGCTGACCGGTACTGCTTTTTGCAGGCTTAAGAAAAGAAAACTCCGACTCCCAGAACCTCAACACTGATGTTCTAAGACCGGCCGCATCGGCCACTTCACCAATTTTGTAGTAAACTTTTTCAGGCAATTTTAAGGCCATGCGGAAGACGCCTTGTCTAAATGCTATTTTACTTCAGTGTTAATAGCATTCTTAAGAACCTGACTAGGTTTAAATGTCAGGATTCTACGGGCGTTAATCGTTATGGTTTCACCTGTTTGCGGATTACGTCCACGACGGTCAGCTTTTTGCTTGACGACAAAATTTCCGAAACCGGCAATCTTAATTTTTTCGCCTGACTCCAAAGTTTGCTTTAAAAGTCCAAATACAGTTTCTACCATTTCCGCAGATTCTTTCTTTGAAAATCCAATCTTTTGATGAATCCGTTCTACGATGTCTGCTTTTGTCATAGTTACCTCAACCTTTATTAGTTAATACACTGAATAAAAAGGAGAAATTTTATAGCATAAGGAATATCGAATACGCAATAAATTTATCGTATTGTCACATGTAATTTTTCAGTCAGATTAGAAACAATCTTATTGTGAAGAGCATTAATTTCTTCTTCTGCAAGTGTCCGTTCAAAGGAACGATACCTTATACGCACAGCAATGCTTTTAAACCCTTCAGGCACACCCTTGCCGCGATAAACATCAAATATCTGAACGTGTTCAATCTCCTTGGATTTTTCAAGCCTGATACATTCAATAATCCTTTCAGCAGGCACTTCATCAGATATCAGCATCGCAATATCACGCGTGCTATCAGGAAAACGTGACGGTGCTGTTATTGTTTTCTTGGTTCGAGACAGTTTCACCAGCTTTTCAAAATCCAGTTCAAAGCAGAATACAGGCTTCTCAATGTCAAAATTTTTCTGTACAGTCGGATGGAGCTCACCCACAGAACCTATACATTCCCTACCGGAATAAACCCAACTCGATTTTCCCGGATGAAAATATGGATCAAGATTTTCTGAAACCCAAGACACACCACCTACATCAAGCGCATTCAGAACAGTTTCAATAATTCCCTTAGCATCATAGAAATCCACTGAATCGTCAGGCCTGCTCCAACCTTCTCCATCACGGGAACCAGTCAAGGCACCAACGACACAGAGTGGCTCATTAGGCATATCCTCATTAGCTACTGGCAAATATATTCGCCTTATCTCAAAAAGCTTGAGGTCAAGAGAACGGAACTTCATGTTTTTTGCTACAGTGTCAAGCAATCCAGGCAACAAGGTGGTTCTCATTACCGAGTGTTCATCAACAAGCGGATTTGCGAGTTTTATAGCTGTACATCTGGGATCATCATCCCTAAGAAGCATTTTTCCAACCGCTTCAGGCGCAGTAAAACTAAAATTGATAATCTCGTTCATGCCATTGTTTACAAGCAGATCCCTCATCATTTTTTCGATCTCTTGATGACGGGAAGGAAGATCAGAGACAACCCTTGAAATGGGCATTGTAGAAGGAATCTTGTCGTAGCCGTTCAGACGGGCTATCTCTTCTATCAAATCAATTTCACGTTCAATATCAAGCCGGTAATACGGTGGAATGACAGAATATTCTCCGTCAGAACCGCAAGATACTTTGCATTCAAGCCGGGTCAGAATATCGATTATATCGTCTACAGTAAGGTTAATTCCAATTAGCTCATTCGCTTTTTTGGGACGGAATGAAATTGCTGGACGTTCAGATTTGCCTGGATAAACATCAACCGAACCATTTGCCATTACGCCGCCGGCCAGCTCTAATATGAGTGTTGCAGCTCTATCAAGTGCAAAAGACACATTGTCGATGTCAATACCTCGTTCAAACCTGTGCGAAGATTCAGTGTGGAGTCCAAGCCGCTTTGCAGTCTTACGAATAGTCGCCGGCTTGAAGAAAGCACTTTCCAGAAGAATGGAGGAGGTTGTACTTTCAATTTCTGAATTCAGGCCGCCCATGACACCTGCAAGGGCAACTGGACGTTCAGCATCACAAATCACGAGATCCGTAGCAACAAGTCCACGTAGCTGATTATCAAGTGTAGTGAACTGTTCACCTTCATTGGCTGTCCGGACAACTATTCTTTTGCCGGAAAGTCTGTCGCAGTCGAAAGCGTGCAGCGGCTGTCCAAGCTCCATCATGACAAGATTGGTAACATCAACTACGTTGTTTATAGATCTAATCCCAATAGCGTTTAATCGCTTCACCATCCAGTCAGGTGATGGTGCAATCGAACAACCGGAAATGTATCGTGCGGCGTATCGCGGACAGAGCTCCGGACTCTCAATTGTAACTCCGATTACAGATTCGACTGCTTCAGAACCGGTTACGACAGTTAATTGAGGCAGCGTTACCTTCAGTCCAAGCTTGGCTGCTATGTCACGAGCTATACCGACTACACTGAGACAGTCGGAACGATTGGGTGTAAGACCAATCTCAAACAGCGTGTCTTTAATGCCAAGAGCTTTAAACACTGGAGTGCCAAGCGGAGCAATAGCAGCCGGCAACACCATGATACCGGCACTTTCATCAGCCATGCCAAGCTCTTTTTCAGAGCAGAGCATTCCACATGATTCCTCACCACGAATCTTTGATTTTTTTATTTTGAAGTCGCCTGGTAGAACAGCACCTATCTGTGCCAATGCCACAGTATCGCCCTGGCTAAAGTTCTGGGCACCGCAAACAACTTCCAAAACTTCCACTCCATTGTTTACACGACACAACGACAGCTTGTCGGCATTCGGATGCGGGCGTTTTTCTTCTACACGCGCCACAACAACATCATCCATACCATCGCCAAGCTTCACCATGGACTCTACTTCCAGCCCGAGCATTGTCAGAAGATCTGCAAGCTCGTCAGGCGAGAGAGAAAAATCAACAAACTCTTTCAGCCAATTGTATGTAACATTCATATCAATGCACCATTAATATAGTTTGGAGTTAAAACTGCCTTAGAAAGCGTACATCATTTTCAAACAGAAGACGCATATCGGAAATGCCGTATTTCAACATCGCAACGCGCTCAATCCCCATTCCAAATGCAAATCCGGAAATATTTTCAGCGTCGTACTGAACATGGCGATATACTTCAGGATCAACCATACCGGCTCCAAGAATCTCCAGCCAGCCGGTATTCTTGCAGACACGGCATCCTTTACCGCTGCAAATCACGCAGGCAATATCAACCTCGGCGGATGGTTCGGTAAATGGGAAATAACTGGGGCGAAGGCGAACACCGGTTTTTTGTCCAAACAGCTGATTGGTAAATATTGTAAGAATACCTTTAAGATCACCAAATGTCACGCCTGTATCAACCATCAATCCTTCTATCTGATGAAACATTGGAGAGTGCGTGGCATCCGAATCACAGCGATATACAGTTCCAGGGGCAATAATTCGTACTGGAGGCTTCTGTTTGAGCATGGTACGGATCTGAACCGGCGATGTGTGCGTTCGCAACAGCAGGTTATTTTCCACAAAAAACGTATCCTGCATATCACGGGCCGGATGTTCAGGCGGAAAGTTGAGCGCTTCAAAATTGTACCAGTCATGCTCTATCTCTGGCCCTTCAGCTACGGCAAAACCAAGTCCGGCAAAGATGCTGCTTATTTCTTCAATTACAAGGGAGATAGGGTGCTTTGTTCCCCTCAACTGGCTGCGCCCCGGCAGTGATATGTCAATACGCTCCGATTGTAGACGGGCAGAAATGACCTTTTCCTGGGCTGATTCAATAGCAGTTCTCAAAGCCACTTCAATTTCATCGCGTACTTTGTTTACCACCTGCCCTACTACCGGGCGTTCTTCTGCAGTCAGAGATCCAAGACCCTTCATAATGGCGGTCAATTCGCCTTTACGACCGAGCAGACTGATGCGGATTTCCTGAAGCTGCTCAACAGAGGAAGCCTTTTCAATAGACTGCAAAGCACTACTTTTCAATTGTTCAAGTTGTTCCCGCATAGATAATTACCTTCAAACGAGATTTATGGTGTCAATTTGATGTTTTGTACAAAAAAGGGAATGAGAACCAAGTCCCATTCCCTTTCCGCAAATAAACTTACAGAGGTACTAAATTCCGGCCTTTGCAAGAGCTGCAATCTGCGCGAATCCATTCGGGTCTGTAACTGCAATGTCTGCAAGAACCTTACGATCTATCTGTACATCAGCTTTTTTAAGACCAAAGATGAACTTGCTGTAAGACAAACCATTG
>CAJBRY010000385.1 GCA_903958085.1 uncultured Geobacteraceae bacterium | reverse complement strand
TAAATGAAGGATCGTGCGGTGTTCAGACATGACTATTCTACTTTTTGAGGGTAAAGCATCCAAGATTGGTCAAGGGAGTTGAATACAAGCTCGAACAAGGAATCTTCTTCGTCGATGACCGCGAAATGCAACAAAGGAGCGTCGCCGACCTTGTCTTTCCAATAGTATGTTGTCTTGGCAATTTTGTGCTGCTTCCGGTTCAACTCGAACCAAACCGGCTTCGGTTTGACGCCATCCTGATACACGACAGCTATGCGAATTGGTAGCCCAAACATCATTAGTCGAAAAAACGTACAGTCTTGATAAGCCGACCAGCGATTACGGTTTCAGTCTCACCGGCACGCACAATAATCGGTGACATTGTGATGTTTTCTGGCTGTAACCGGATATGGTCATGTTCTCGATAGAAACGTTTCAGGGTTGCCTCACCGTCAATCAAGGCAACAACGATTTCACCATTTTCTGCGGTCTGTTGGGGGCGGATAATCGCATAATCGCCGTCGTAGATACCGGCCTCAATCATACTGCTACCTTTGACCTTGAGGATAAAGTTGCCACGCCCCTTGAGCCAGTTAGCGTCGATTTGGCAGAACCCAAGTATGTCTTCAGTGGCAAGCTCCGGCATACCAGCACGAACGGTACCGACAATCGGGACTGACACCGAATTGGATTTCTGTTTCAAGGATATTCCACGGGAACCGTCCCGACGACTGATATACTCTTTCCGTTCCAATGCATCCAGATGCTGCATGGAGGTTGCTGTACCCTTGACTCCAATATGCTCAGAAATCTCACGGAGAGTCGGAGGGCAACCATGCTCTGCCAAACACCTTTCGATGAAATTGTAGACTTGCTGCTGCTTGGCGGTTAATTCTTGCATAAAGGTCTCTCCACTATCAGGTGACATATAATGTCAAATGATAGTTATATGATGGTACAGAGTCAAGGGGATTTTGAGGGAGCAATATTCCGTTTCCAGTTGCATGATGTTTCGGGTATAAATGATTATTCAAATAGGCCAGTTAATGATGCAACTTAGCAAAAATGAATACTGAGGTTCTGCCATGGAATATAAGCTGAAAGAGTTGATTGACATCCCCAGGATGCTTGAAGTTTTTAATACATTTGACGCAATTCACAGCATGCCTTCAGCAATAATTGATATTGAGGGCAATGTTCTCATTGCCAACTCCTGGCAGGATATCTGCACCAAATTTCACCGTGTTAATCTCGAATCTGAAAAGAAGTGCATTGAGAGCGATACTCATTTTGTAGTCGAGCTTGAGAAACGCACTCCCCATGTAATTTACAAATGCCCGATGGGTCTAGTTGATTCAGCATCACCGATAATTATTGACGGCAAGCATCTGGGTAACGTCTTCACCGGTCAATTATTCCTTGAACCACCTGATGAAGCTAAGTTTATCGAGCAGGCACGTCAGTATGGCTACAATGAAGTCGAATATCTGGCAGCTATGAGGAGGGTGCCTTTATTCTCTGAGGAACAACTTCATGATAACCTTACCTTCATTCATACACTTGCCGTAATGACAACCGAACAGGCATTGCAGCAGAAACGGGCTCTGGAAGCCACTGAACAGCTACGGAAAAGTGATGAACGCCATCGGAGCATTCTACAGACAACCCTTGATGGTGTCTGGATGGTTGACATGCAGGGGCGGATTCTGGAAGTAAATGAATCTTATGCCCGAATGAGTGGTTACAGCGTACAGGAACTAATCACATTACATGTGTATGACCTTGATGTTGATGAAACCCCGGAAGACACTATTGCTCACATAGAAGCAATGAAGCAGCATGGTACATTGCTTTTTGAAGCTCGCCACCGCCGCAAAGACGGCTCCATTTTCGACACTGAAACAAATGTTCAGTACCGGCCTGATGATGGTGGTCAGATTGTAGCATTTATTCGTGATGTTACTGAGCGCAAGCAGGCTGAAATTGCTCTTCGCAGAAGTGAAGAGCATCTCCGATCCATCATTGAAACATTACCCCTTCCACTTGCCCTGAATGATAGCAAAGGGAATATCACTTTCCTCAACAAAGAATACAGCAAAGTAATCGGCTATACGCTGGATGAGATTCCAACGGTACACGACTGGTTCCCGCTCGCCTATCCCGATGATAATTACCGTAATCACGTAGTTACTACATGGTTACAGCGTCTCGATAAAAAGCTAAGCACCGGAAAGCCATTCGAACCAATGGAAATCACGGTTGCCTGCAAGGACGGTAATAAACGTGATTTTATCTGCAATATGTCATTGTTGGAAAATGATGCTAATGGAACCCAACTGATATATTTCTTTGAAATCACAGATCGTAAGCAGGCGGAACTCGAACGGAAGCATTCTCATGAGCTGATGAATTACATCATCCAGCACAATCAAAGTGCCCTGGCAGTCCATGATAAGGACATGCGCTATATTTATGTCAGTGAGCGATATCTCCATGATTACAAAGTCAAAGAAAAAGATGTTATCGGCAAGCATCATTACGATGTGTTTCCTGACCTGCCGCAGAAATGGAGAGATGTGCACCAAAGGGCATTGGAAGGGGTAATTTCTAGTTCCGAAGAGGATTCGTATGAACGGGCAGATGGTTCTGTTGAGTGGACACGCTGGGAGTGCCGTCCGTGGCATGACGCAAATGGAGAAATAGGCGGCATCATTGTATATACGGAGGTTATTACCGAACGTAAAAAAGCAGAGGGACAAAGACTGTCTCTGCAAAATCAACTTCAACAAGCTCAAAAGGTTGAATCCATCGGACGCTTGGCTGGTGGTGTCGCCCATGACTTTAACAACATGTTAAGCATCATAATGGGTCATGCCGAACTGGGATTGATGGAATGTGACGACAAACATCCAATCTACGATAATTTACTGGAAATCAGAAATTCTGCTGAACGTTCTGCCGATTTGACCAGGCAACTGCTTGCGTTTGTCCGAAAGCAAACAGTATCTCCAAAAATTATTGACCTGAATGAAACGGTAAGCGGCCTGCTCAAGATGCTTCAACGGTTAATTGGTGAAGCAATCAGCATCCATTGGGTTCCGGCACCTGAATTGTGGCAAGTCAAAATTGACACTTCACAGCTTGACCAGATTCTGGCCAATTTATGCGTAAATGCTCGTGATGCCATTTCAGACATTGGGAAAATCATTATTGAAACTCACAACATTTCTGTAGACGAGACTTTTACCAAGACCCACATGGAAGCCTTACCTGGAGAATATGTTCAATTGACGGTTAGTGACAGTGGCATTGGTATGTCAAAAGAAATTCTTGCCAATATTTTTGAGCCATTTTTTACGACTAAAGAACTGGGCAAGGGAACCGGTTTAGGATTGGCGACGGTCTATGGTGCCGTCAAGCAGAACAATGGCTTTATTGATGTCTACAGTGAGCCTGGAACGGGCACAACCTTTAAAATCTATCTGCCTCGATGCTTAGATAAATCTACTGCAGCAACTACAGAAAATCCGACGGAACCTGTAAAAGGACATGAAACGATTCTGCTGGTTGAGGACGAACCAGCAATTCTGGCAATGACAAAAACCATTTTAAATAAGATTGGTTACAACGTACTAGAAGCAGCAACACCTGGCGAAGCTATGAGGCTGGCTCGTGAACACAGCGGCACCATTCACCTCTTTATGACGGATGTTGTTATGCCTGAAATGAATGGCCGGGATCTGGCAAAAAATATTTTAGTACTGTATCCAGGTATCAAGCGTTTGTTCATGTCAGGATATACTGCCGATGTTATTGCTCATCATGGCGTACTGGATGATGGCGTGCATTTCCTCCAGAAGCCATTCAATATGAATGCCTTGAGCGGAAAATTACGTGAAGTATTGGATCGTTGATGAGTATATCCATGCCAAAAATTTATGACATTCAGGTTCAAACCGCTAACGGTGAGACGACAACACTCGCAGAGTATCAGGGCAAGGTCATACTGATCGTCAATACCGCCAGTAAGTGCGGGTTCACGTCTCAGTATGC
>CAJBRY010000384.1 GCA_903958085.1 uncultured Geobacteraceae bacterium | reverse complement strand
TCATCGACGAAGAAGATTCCTTGTTCGAGCTTGTATTCAACTCCCTTGACCAATCTTGGATGCTTTACCCTCAAAAAGTAGAATAGTCATGTCTGAACAGCGCACGATCCTTCATTTAGACCTAAATGCGTTTTTTGCTTCTGTTGAACAGCAAGCCAACCCGGAACTTCAAGGCAAACCTATCGCTGTTGTCGGCGGCGGTGGTCGCACCGTGATAACTACCAGTTCATATGAGGCCAGGGCCAAGGGTGTCAAAACCGGCATGGCTATATGGGAGGGCAAGCGTGCCTGCCCAGAGCTGATTATTGTAATCGGCGACAACCGAAAGTATACCTACACAAGCAGTCGCATTATGCAGATGATGCAGGATTATACTCCTGACGTAGAAGTGTTCAGTATCGACGAAGCATGGTTGGATTTAACCCATTCACTTTCAATCTTCGGAACCGCCGAACGGATCGCTCACTTGTTGAAAGCACGTATTCTCCAATCATTCGGCCTTAAATGTAGTATCGGAATCGCCCCTAACAAGCTTTTGGCAAAACTTGCATCGGATATGAAAAAGCCTGAAGGGTTTACCACAATTCTGCCGGAAGATGTGTCACGCATTATGTAACGGCTTCCAATACAGGAACTCTGCGGAATCGGTAAGAAGATGCAACGGCATCTCAATATGATGTCTATATATACTTGCGGTGAACTGGGGCGCTGTGACGAGGCTCGCCTAACCCGTAAGTTTGGCATCATCGGCAAGCGACTGAAGCTGATGGGACAGGGCATTGACCACTCGCCGGTTGTTCAGTTTGCCGAAGAAGGCGACGTCAAGAGTGTTGGGCATTCAAAAACCTTGGAACGTGACATTTCTGATCCGGCGGAGATTCGTTGTTTCCTGCTGCAACTCAGCCAGATGGTCGGCAGTCGGGCCAGACGTTACTGCGTCAGTGGCAAAACAATTCATCTGTACGTGCGGTACGCTGACTTCTTTTCATCGTGGGGTAAACAGACAACGCTGAAGCAGTATTTCAACCAAAGCGATGAAATCTACCGTGCTGCACTTGGTATCCTTGAAACTGTTGAACTGGAGCAACCGGTTAGACTTTTAGGAATTAGCCTGAGTAACCTCAAGCACCAGACAGAGCAACTGCCTCTTTTCGAGGATGAGCGAAAGAAGCTCTTTGCAACCCAGGCTATGGACAGTATCAACGAACTATTTGGCAGGATGTCTGTGACATATGGGACTCTGTTGCCGGGAAAAGAGAACGCTGGCTCGCATGTTATTCCACCCAGTTGGAGACCGGATGGAATAAAGAATGTGGATGTGCAGTAATGTTGTTAAAGCCTTGCCAAACGAAAATGGGGGATAGCAGCCTTCTCTCAACTACCAAGGGAAGGCTGCTATAAGGCTTATCGGATTTCCGATTCATACATTCTGGTTGACAGGACCGAAGCCGTTCCAATAATTGAAATCGGCTTCTACCTGCATTTATCTTTATTGAAATTAATCCGCTGATACCCTAAAACTATTTCCGCTCACAACATTCTGTCAAATCAGCTAATTTCACTAAATATAAAAAAAGTCCTATAAAAGCCTAACAGAAAATTGAACAGGTCATCACTACTCAAAGCTCGACTGGTAATTGTGCGGAAGTGACCATCAACGAACAGGTCTATTTCGTGAATGTCTTGTACAGGGCCTCCGCGTCAGCAGCAAACGCCGTCTATATGCTAGAAAAGCTCGGCGAAGGAACAGCCGCCAAAGCAGCTGTCTTACTAGCCGAATAAGAATAAATTATTCATAGATTCTAATTGCCTTATCTGATAATACTTATAGTCTCTCCGCACCCAGCAGAGAGACTATTTTTTTGATCAGGTCATTTGTACCCCAAAAAATATTATTGCCAGTAATATTTTTAAACATAGGACGCTATATGAGGGTGGTTGTCTAATATTATGCGAAACATATAATTGCGGATCTAGGGGGAGTTATGCAACAAGTCGTAGAATTGCGTTTTCCAGTATCTGACTCGTGGTAATATGTGCTTCGGTATTTGGCAGGAATATCTAATTGTACGCACCGATACGGCAACGGCGCAGACCCAGCTTCAGAAGGAGCATGTTCGTCCATTTGATGCCACCGGCAAGCCAATGAAGGGGTGGTTGATGGTCGCCAGAGAAGCGTGGCCAAAAGATGAAACGATGAATATGTGGTTGGAGATGGGTCGGGATTTTGTGTGGACATTGCCTGAAAAGTAGATACGTTCAGAGATCACTATTAACCGTCAGAAATTTCTGCATAAATAAGGACGTATACAATGGGTGTAGAAATATATGTTGGACACATTTCTGGATCAGTTTCAGAGGATGAATTACGGAAACTATTTTCCGTAGCAGGCACCGTTACGTCTGTCCACTTGGTTAAAGACTCTGGGACGGGTAAATATCGAGGATGTGGTTATGTCAGAATGTCAACGGAAGATGAAGCCAGAGAGTCAATAGATCTTCTGAATGGTGCAATGCTCGGTGACGGCTTGATAGTTGTAAAAGAAGCCCCGCCAAAACGTGGCCATAATACGGTCAAGTCTGGTAGCAACGGAAGTGATCGAGATAGATCGAGCCAAAGTGTAACAAAAAGAAAGGCAAAATGACGAAGAGACCGTTATATCGGGAGATCAGAATATGGAACTAGACCTGAATGTGCTGCGAAATCTGATTAGCAAACGAAGAGACGAAATTGAAAAGATTGTTGAGGGTAGCGGTTATCTGGCAAGAACAGTAGTCGGTGTTGCTACTTTTTTAGTGTGAAGTAGAAACCCACACCCTATGGGTGTGGTAATGTGGACTGGCTATGCCGGTCCCGGATGGTTATGGCTTGTATAAGCCGCTCACTGCTATTCTTTATGTCGAGTTGTTGCCG
>CAJBRY010000383.1 GCA_903958085.1 uncultured Geobacteraceae bacterium | reverse complement strand
ATAGTTTTCTCATGTAATCCACATTCTATGATCCCTCGCGCGGTATCGGTGACATAGGTAAAATCCCGTGTTTGTTTTCCGTCTCCGAAGACGATCATCGGAAGTCCGGAAAGTGTTCGCAGTAAAAATTTGGGAATCACTTCGCCGCTATCACCCTCATGGTGGCAATTGGGTCCGTAAGCGTTAAAAGGTCGAATGACAGTTGTAGGATAGTCGTATGTTTCAAAAAAAGCACGGGTGTAGCACTCGCCAGCAAGTTTCGAAGCGCCATAAACCGTATTTGGCAATGTCGGGTGTTCCTCGGTCATAGGTACCCATTTAGCAGTTCCGTACACCTCCGAACTAGAAATGTAGATGAATCTTTTTACCCCGTTTCTTCTCGCGGCATTAAGTAGATTGAGTGTTGCTGTGGCATTGACATCATGATTTTCCAATGGATCATGAATGGAATGTCTCACGCCAAGACAAGCCAGATGGAAAACAACTTCTGCTTGTTTCGTCAGCTTATCGATTTCAGCTTCATCGCGAATATCCGCGACAGTCAGGTTTACGCCATCTTCTATTAGCCCCTTAAGATTTTCTTTTTTCCCATTGATGAGGCTATCAATAACGATAACATGAAACCCGTATTTAACCAATTGCCTCGTCAATTCCGATCCAATGAAACCGGCACCACCGGTAACGAGGATGTTTTTACGGTTGCAAAAAATATTATTGTTGTTGTTTTCGTTCATTATTATTGTCTTCGAGTTACAACACTGCACGGATTACCTGTTGCTACACAATCAGGATCAATGCTTCTTATAACGTTAGACCCCATGCCAATCATCGTCCTATCTCCTATTTCTACACCGTTTATAATAGAAGTTCCACTGCCAATATAACAGTTAATACCGACGGTTGAATAACCAGCAATTGTAATATTGGAACCAATTAAGCTATAGTCCTTTATTCGTACATCGTGATGAACCACTGTGTTAGGTAAGATGCATACATGGTTACCGATTATTGCATTACTAGTAATGACGACTCCTGCCATAATAAGAACATTCTCTCCTATTTTTGCCATTGGAGAGATACATGCCTTGGGGTGAATAATTCGTGCCAACCTTTCTGGTCTTATGGTAAAGTTGTCGATAATCTTTTTTCTTTCTAAAAAGGTTGCAGGGCTACCAGGTACGATGAGTAAAGATGCATCTTCATATTTGTCTAGGATAGTTCTTCCAAAGACGCTATGGCCATTTTCGTGGTTAATTTGTTTATCAATACTATCGTCTATGAACCCAAGGAATTTGAATTCAGAATCAATGCAATCCAAGGATTCAATAGCGTTGCCGTTGTATGGAAAGATAAGTAGTTTTTTCACAATGAACTCAGTTGATACCCTTCAGTGAATTGATAATATACGATACTTCATCTTCCGTAAGTTCGGGATACATCGGCAAGGTAATGCAATGTTCGGCCAAATACTCTGCGTTTGGCAAATCTCCTTTCTTGTATCCCCCGTGACTGTATGCTCTCTGAAGATGACAAGATATTGGGTAATGCAAACCACATAATATTTTCCTCTCCTGCAAATACTGCATAACACGATCTCTATCATCAACCGTAACGACGAAAAGGTGGTAAACGGACGAGATCCAAGAAGGTTGAGCTTGCATTAGGATTTTATCATTTTGGATTCCATTTTGGTACATTTGGGCAATATCTCTCCGACGTTTGTTCCATAAATCGAGGTATTTCAGTTTAACATTCAGGACAGCGCCCTGGAATCCATCCATTCGCATATTGAAGCCCAGTTCTTCATGGTGATAACGGATTGTCGAACCATGATTCCTCAGACTTTTAATTCGTTGATCATAATCTCTGTTATTAGATACAATTGCACCACCTTCACCATAGGCACCGAGATTTTTGCCCGGATAGAAACTAAAACATCCCAATGCGCCCAATCCACCCACTTTTCGGTTTTTGTAGAGAGCGCCGTGCGCTTGGGCGCAGTCTTCAATTAAAATCAACCCGTGTGCATCGGCAACGGACTTTACGGCATCCACATCGAAAGGCTGTCCATATAGGTGAACGCCTATTATTGCTTTGGTCTTTTTCGTGATTTTTTCTTCAATCTTCTGGGAGTCAATATTCCAGGTATCAGACGTGCAATCAACAAAGACGGGGATAGCATTAACATACGATACTGCCCAAGCTGTGGCAATAAATGTATTTGCGGGAACGATGACCTCGTCACCTGGTTTGATCCCGGCCACAATCAGAGCCAGATGGAGGGCAGAGGTGCCGCTATTTACAGCGCTACAATGGGAAGTATTGCAATAATCAGCAAAATTATTCTCAAATTCTTCGACAAACGGTCCACTGGAAAAGGCGGTTTTTTCACACACCGCCAATAGTGCCGCAGATATTTCGTCTTTAATCGTTAAATATTGTCGTTTCAAATCCATGAATTGGATGGGTTCATTCATAAGGCCTCTTTCTATATCAGGTTTATTGTTGGTAAGGTAGCTTTTTCTATAGCGTAACCAGTTTCCCCTTTTCTCTGATTGACTTTGTGGCGGCTTCGAGTATCCGGACAACTCGCAGGCCCATTTCGCCATTCGTATCAGGTACACGACCATTCTCAATGCAGTCAACAAAGTGAATTGCTTCTGCCTTCAGTGCTTCCGTCGTATCGAACCGGGGCGCCCACATATCGCCTGTCCGGTACCCAATGAGTATTTCATAAATGCTGTCAGGTGTGTTATTGACTGTAATCCCGGTGTCGTAAATTTTGATCTTCTCACTGGGCTGCAGATCATCAAATACTATCATCTTCTTACTTCCCCCAATTAGTGTCAGGCGAACCTTGACGGGTGAAAGCCAGTTCACATTTATGTGTGCAATGAGAGAAGAATCGAAAAATAGCGTCATATATGCCACGTTTTCCGGGGCATTGCTCACGTGATTGATACCGGTGGCGGAAACAGCGGTCGCCTTGGCGCCCAACACATAATCAAGAATTGCCAGATCGTGTACGGCAAGGTCCCAGGTTACGTTAACATCGTGTTGAAAAAGACCGAGGTTTACGCGTGTTGAATCGTAATAATAAATTTCACCTAACTCGCCATTTTGAATTAGTTCCCTTATTTTCCTAACCGCACCCATATAAACAAATGTGTGGTCCACCAGAAGGACTCGCTTGCATCTTTGGGCCTTGTCGATTAATCGTGCTCCTTCTTCGGCTGTTGCCGTCATTGGCT
>CAJBRY010000382.1 GCA_903958085.1 uncultured Geobacteraceae bacterium | reverse complement strand
TTAACCTATCACTAAACAAAACTCAACAACTATTTTCGTATAGAGGTCAAAACATTCGTTCGCTGAAGGTTTTTAATCAGCTCTTGAAACTTAGCCTTGATTATAGCTCGACGCGCTTCCCGCTCTGTGGGCGTCTCTACATCCATCGGACCAGCAAGCAGCTTCATCTCCTCGGCCTGCTCATCAACTGGTCGTGGCATCAGCTTATCCCATTTGACATCACACCAGCTTTTCAACTCAGCAATCGAGGGAAGGAATGTGCTGGTCGAGATGATGCCAGAGCGGGGGCTGATGAGTTCAGCTAAGACCTCCGGCGGATATGGCTCTAACGTCCGTTCGAGAATACGCACAAACTGAGTCATGGCCTCCTCATTGGACTTTCCAGCATTGGGATACGCGGCCAACAAAACAGCGATTGCGCGCTTCACTTGAGCTTCAGTGGACATATCAATCTCCGAGGATGTCGAGCATGGAAAGGCGTCCGCGAGGCGAGGACTGCTCAATCTCAATCGCCTCCATTGCGATCTTTTCGCTCAGTGTCAGCTTGCGAGCAGGAGCTTCATCGAGCCAACGCTTCTGGCTCAACCAAGTTGCTGGGTGAGGTATGAATTGAGGATCGCTCGGCCATTGGTATCGTTGAACACCAGCAAGGATCGCATCGGCAGAGACTTCCTTCACAGCCTTCTGCCAAGCCTTCTCGGCTGCCCCTTTCCCAATTCTGCGAGGGTACATTTTCCAAAATTCAGTGAAAAAACTATCAGCGAGCCTTGGCGAGTGAGCAATATTCTTCTCTACTGGTTTATTAATATGGTTATGGATATGGCTATGGCTATGGATAGCATTAGTCGAGCATTGCTCGGAGTATGCTTGAGTAATGCTCGGAGCATCGGGTGATACCTTTGCATTCTCAGTATCTATCTGATTCCTATTCCATCTCGTCGCCGCAGCCTTCTTTGCACGGTCAACATTGGTGTCATGCAGAGATTTCTGTTTTTGAAGCTCACGATCTATCCGAGCATGAGTCCAGCATTGCTTGAAGAATGCTTGGAGCATCGGTTTCATGTCAGACCACTCGACATCCGAGCGACCAGCAATGCGAGCCAGACGGCTGTCCTCTTGCGGTAAAGAGCCGTGCTGCCAATAGTGGGAGATCAGTCGAAGGTATGAGACATGTTCGGCGTCCGACAGGTGCGTTGTGTCGCGCCAGTAGTCGCCCCAGAACATCGGCATATACGGTAATCCCATTTAACGCTCCCAAATGTGGTTGCGTGTTGAGACCCGCCCGTGGTAAAAGGGGACAAGTCCAACGCGCGCTTCACCCGCGAAGTTGGTTTCGAGGCCCGCCGGATTCGCCCCCGGTGGGCCTCAGTCTTTTGAGATTACACTCTCAACGCGCGTAGTTCAAGCATCAACTCAAACATCCTAATCGCCGTGTACGGAACCGGGTTTGCCCCGGCTAACCAGCGGTAGAACGTGCGAGGATTGACCTTGCACAGGCGGATAGCTTCCGCATTGGTCATGTTCAAGTCCCAGAGCAGTTTTAACAGATGCTCGGACGGTGGTTTCTCAGTGGTCAATGGTATGCTCCCAATAGAAATTCGCGTGCGCCGTCGCGCGTGCGGAGGTGCTTGATGGTGCCGTGAACAGACAATGCTCGCCAACACTTGTCCCCGTTAGCAAGCCGGCCCTTCGAGAACCAGCCGACCTCCTTTCCGAAGTAGAGAACCGTGTAGGTGCCGTCCTGATTGGGGATGGTTGCTATTGGCATGTTACCCTCCTCAGATCGTGGTCACGGGGACAATGGCCTTCACGCGGATCGTCTCGACCAGCGCAGTCTTGGTGCAAGCAGCGACCTGTTCAGCGGTCAGCAGCTCACGAACGAGCTTGGTGTCGAGGCTATTGCGCTCGGACAGGCCCAGCGTAACAATGGCGCGGGTGCCAACGATCTCTTCGCGGCCAGCAGCTTTGATTTCACACTTAACTTCGTCGAGCAGACGGGTAAGACCTTCGATCTCGGCCTTGATGTCGGCGTAGCGGTCAGCGAGTGCAATAAGGTTTGTCATTGGCGTATCTCCATGTCAATCTGACAAGGGCAATATGCCAGTGGCTTAAAACCATGTCAACAGGTCATCTGAACTTTTCTTTATTTTTCTTCACCCAGCGCAAAGTTTCCAGCGCAGCTTGAAGCTGCGGGAGGAGATTCTCCTTCATTCCCAGTACGATAGGGTCACGCTTTTTCTTTTTAATTAAATCGCGCAGTATCTCGATATGGCCGGCGAGGTTCATGACTTCGCGCTCAACAGCCGCAATTTGCTCTTCAATCGAAACTTTCATCAATCGCCTCCAACATAATTACGCACTCAGGACCGCTCTCGACCCATCTGGCTTCTAACCATTCGCACAGATGATCGCTCTCAACAGCTTTAGCCGAGACCATGACATCCATTACAGCCTTGAGTAGGTTGTCGAGATCGCGCCTGCGCTTATCAGGTCGGACAAAATGGAATGTAGCTTTGTACTTGCCGGCAATCCCTTTGCCCTTAATCTGCACAGCAACCTGCCAGAGCGCGATAGCTCGCCATGTAGTGTATTGAGCCGAACGGTGCATCCCGCCCGTCTTATTGGTCCTCCACAGGCGGTTTACGCTCGGGGGAAGTGACAGTTCGATCTTCAGCAAGGGGGCGTCTCCGGGCTTCTCTGGCCTTCTGGAGGGCATGATATACAACTGACTCGGGCAGCCCCAGTTGGCGAGCCATTGCGTCTGTATCTAAACCCTGACGCCACAGTCGCCAAATCTGATCCGGGTCGGCATCAGCGGTCATAGATGTCCGGCCTCATTCGCTCACGGGGAATGCCACTGGCGTCCTCGATAGCCTTCAGGTGTTTGAACGGCACCCGTGGCCAATGGCAGACGGCAGCTCTGGAGATTCCAAGAAATCGCGCAAGGCTGGCCGCTCCACCGAAGGCAGCGTAAACTTCAAGGATGATAAGGTCGCGGTGCTTTAAGTGTTTCATGTGAAACATTTTCCTAAATATGTTTCGCTTTGTCAAAATAAATGTTGACACCCTGTGACTAACTGGTAGTGTGTGTAGGCAAGATTGATTTGGAGATACAAAATGGCTCACGTTACAGACTTCATCCGTCCTCTCGAAGACTTTGTTGTCCCCGGATACCCCGGCCTGACCATCACGGAAGGTTGGCTTGACATCAGCATTGAGCGCGTTGACGGAGACCTCGACTGGTATATTGACGCTGTTCAGCTTGAGAAGGCTGACAAAACCGTAGAGTTTTTCTACGCCGGTTCATTCATCTTTGATGCAATTGTCCCGCATCTCTACAAAAACGCCAAGTTTAGCCAAAGCATCATGGATGAAGCTCACGAGATTATCTGAGGAGATTGATATGAATATGTCCGACACAATTAGCGAGTTGGCTACGGCCCTCGCTAAGGCTCAAGGCCAGATTGAATCCGCCAGCAAAGACAAAAGCAATCCAGCCTTTAAATCCAAGTATGCCGACATCAACTCATTGCGCGACGTGATCCGACAGCCGCTGGCTGACAACGATCTATCTGTTGTTCAGCTTCCGCGCATGAATGGTCCTTACGTCGAGGTCGAGACTATGCTCCTGCATAAAAGCGGGGAGTTCATTGCGGAGACTTTGCGTATGCCGCTTGGCGAGAAGATGAACGCGCACGGCGTTGGATCAGCTTTGACGTACTGCCGCCGCTACTCGTTGTCTGCAATGTTAAACCTTGCCGCTGAAGACGATGACGGAAATGCAGCCGCCGATCTGTCTTCGCAACCGGCAAGAAGCTATGTGGCTCCCAAAGCTCGCAACACCTTTGTGGATGACTTGTGATGGAGCAGCGAAGCGAAGAATGGTTTCGCGCTCGTGCTGGCAAGGTAACAGCCAGCCGTGTTGCAGATGTGATCGCAAAGACCAAGAGCGGTTACAGCACTAGCCGTGACAATTACATGGCCGAATTGATTTGCCAGCGCCTGACAGGAAACTTGGGGGATTTCTATCAGAACGCGGCAATGGTGTGGGGAACAAACACCGAGCCTTTCGCTCGCGCGGCTTATTGCAGCGCAAAGGGGGTCAGTGTTGAGGAAGTCGGTTTTGTTCCCCACCCTACTCTTGAAGATGCTGGAGCCAGTCCTGATGGATTGGTTGGCGAAGAGGGGCTTTTGGAGATCAAATGCCCCCTGACTAGCACGCACATGAATATGATACTGGAACAGGAAATACCGACGAAGTATCATGTCCAAATGCAGTGGCAGATGGCTTGTACTGGCCGACTGTTTTGCGATTTTGTTTCGTTTGATCCCCGGATGCCTGAGAACTTACAGCTCTACATTCATCTGGTTGATCGAGATAACAAAATGATCGCTAATCTTGAGGCAGAAGTTGCCAAGTTCCTAAGTGAAATGGAAAACAAGATAGCTAAACTCAACAAACTTTGCGGAGATACAGATGAACAAGTTTGAGCATAAAGAGAGCTTTGGCAGCGTCTTTGGCAACAACAAGAAGCAGACCGAAAGTCATCCTGACTTTATTGGCGATGCTATGTGGCGTGGCGAAATCGTTCGAATTGCTCTCTGGAAAAAGAGAGACAAGAACGACAAGACATGGCTGAGCGTTAAGCTGTCTGAGGAATACAAGAAACCCGAGACCGAACCGGCAGCCCCAGCGTCTCGTCCTGTTATCAACGACGACCTACCGTTCTGATGGATATTCTGACGGAAAAAGGTCAGGAAACTAAACGTCAGGAAGATGCAGCTATTGTCCTTTGGCACAACAGGTATCCAAATCTAAGATACATAGAAACGCCAAAGGATAAGCCTGCTTCTGTCGATGGCCTGATTGTTAAAAATGGCGTTATACAGGCTGTAGTCGAAACAAAATGCCGTAAGTGTTCTGTGATTGAGTTTTCGGTAACATGGGAAAGCAAATGGCTCGTTACTTCTGAAAAGATAAAAAAAGGCGCAAGCATAGCTCGTGATTTGTGCGTGCCTTTTGTAGGTTTCCTTTATTTGCCAGATGCTAAAATACTCATGCACAAAACTCTGTGGCATCCAGATAAAGGATGGGTAGCAACACTCACTGAAAAAGAAACCAGAACTCAAGCCACAGTAAATGGTGGCTCCGTAATAAGGCTCAACGCTTTTATTGATATGTCCGATGCGAAGACAATTTTTGGAGATAAACATGACCCAGAATTTAAGTGAACAATACAGGATCATAGCCAAGAAATATGTCGAGGCAGATGCCGCAGCGTCAATCCTAGAGGAATCAAAAAGCGCTGTATTGGCTCAATGGATGGCCGACAAGGGCGATATGCCAGTCAGCCGCGCTGAGATGATCGTCAAGGCATCCCAAGAATGGCACAGTTATATCGTGGAAATGGTGGGTGCCCGTAAGCAAGCTGCGTTGCTGAAGGCTCAACTTGAATACATTCGTATGCAGTTCTCAGAACAGCAGTCTAAAGAAGCAACTTATCGTGCGGAGATGAAGTTATGATTGATAGAGACGAAAAAACAGCAGCCCCCTTTTACGATAAGCAGATGGCAAAGGAAACTTTGGACTTATGCGAAAAGATCATAAATTTGTTTAACGGTGTAAATTCAGAAGTCGCTATACCTGCAACGGGCGTTGTAATGGCAAGAGTTCTTATGGAATGCTGTAAGAGCAGGCAGGAAGGGTATTCTACCCTTTCCATCAATATGAGCAAAGTTTTCGAGTTGATGAGTCTGCTTTACGACCTATCTGACGAAGAAGACGAAGATCATACGATACAATGAAACGAGTAAGCATTACTGCAAAAATGAGGGCTGACATCTTCATGCGGCATGATGGTGTGTGCCATTTATGCAATATGAAAGTTGTGCCCGGTCAGGATTGGGATGTAAGCCATGAACAACCTCTTGAAGCCGGTGGGAGAGACGATGCAAGCAATTGGCTGGTTGCTCATCGGAAGTGTCATAGGGCTCATACTGGCGCTGTGGATATGCCATTGATAGCTAAGGTTAAACGCATACATCAGCGTCACATAGGGGCTAAAAAGTCTAAATCTCCAATGCCGTTTGGTCGCGGATCAAAACTGAAACGAAAAATGGACGGCAGCGTTGTCAGGAGAGACTCGTGAAATTTTTAATTACAATGAACATGCCTAGTGCCCAAGGCTATCTGGTGCATCAGGTAACGATTGAGCATCGTGCAAAATCATGTTTGGAATTTTGCGAAATGCTTAATACCGATGTGTTCATAGTGGGTCGCCAGCTATACCGCAAACGGTCTCTAAACATGGAACCGATATGGCAAGATAGAGGCGAAATAGTTCTGAACACAGCACACATCGGCAAAGTCGCCGAATTTGTAGAGTTTGATAAGGAGGACGATGATGAATCATACGGACATACTGACAACCGCCGCCAGCACACTCCGGGAACGAGGCCGCCAATACGGCCCCGTGGAACTGTGTTTTGATAGAGCCAGCCGGCTTGCATCAATCCGGTTAAACAAAAACATTAGCATGTATGATGTAGCAATCATCATGTCGTGCATTAAACAAGCTAGGCAGACGGAAAGCCCGACACTTGTTGACTCGTGGGTTGATGACGTAAACTACACGGCTATAGCCGGGCAGTTTGCTGCGGCGCAATTCGAAACAATCGAGGACGACATAGCCGCTATGGCAAGGCGGTTTGCTCCAAAACGGGAGAATTTGAATGCGGAAAACAACAGCGACAATAATGGCGGCGACCCTAATAATAACCGGGTTGACGCACCCGCTGGCGGCTAACGAAAGCGCAGCCGAGTTCTTCCGCAAAGATCGCGATTACTGGAGCCGGGGGATAAAAGCCCCCGACTCTGCAAGCTGGGCCGGCAGTCTGTACTTTTCACCATCTGATCCGAGCAAGGCTAAAGTCGCGGAAATGGTAGCCAGCGAAGCAAGGGCGAGGCTCGGCTCGCAGCATGTAGAAACAGCGCTGCGGCTGACCAAACTGGAGAGCGGTTATAGGTGCCACGTTCTAGGGCCTAAAACGCGCCACGGGCGGGCTGTAGGGCCGCTACAGGTTCTACCCTCCAGCGCTCGCGCGTTGGGTGTAGATAGCCTCCATAACAACTGTAAGGCTCAGATTACTGCTGGCATCCTTCACATCGAGAAGTGCATCAGTGTCGGGGCAAAGACATACAATCAGCTTGCTGCCTGCCATGTTGCGGGGTGGGGTGGTTGGAACAAGAAACTTAACCGTAAAGCTCAAGCATATCGCGCCAAGTATGTGCGGATGGCTCAGGCCTCCAAGGTTCCGTCATGGGCAGGGACATTATCGACATGGTAGACATCGCGATATTTCTGGGGATCGTCATGCTTGGTTGCGTGACGGTCCTCCTGATCGGACTGACGTTTCTTCTTACACTCATGGGTTGGGATTTGGCGATCAGCTTATGGGATAAAATCAGACAGTAATGGAGATTGATATATGGAGCCCAAGCAAGAAAAAATCATGATTGAGATGTGGTTGGATGGCAAAACGGGCTTACAGATTGCAGAGACGTTGAACACAACGCGCAATGCGATCATGGGCAAATTAAAGCGCCTCCGAGATAAAGGCTTGATCGAATATAAAACAGTGCCACCCGGAAAGCCGGCATCCACAAACATCCTTCTCTTGCCGATCAAGAACAGACGCATTTTAAGAGAAATAAAAGCTGGGAAAAGAGAAGCCCCGCAGGTTTTTGTTGCTCCCGAGAAAAAGAGCGTTCCTAAGCCTCCCGTCCGGTTCTTTAATCTTACCCGCGTGGCGTGCAAGTTTCCTATTAATGACGGAGCGCCG
The DNA here is from genome assembly GCA_903958085.1 of uncultured Geobacteraceae bacterium. Lineage (GTDB taxonomy): Bacteria > Desulfobacterota > Desulfuromonadia > Geobacterales > Pseudopelobacteraceae > JACRCG01. The sequence continues at coordinate 997 of CAJBRY010000382.1, read as the reverse complement.
GAAGGTTTGCTGTTTTGCGGGAATGACCGGATCGCCTGTAGCAGCTATTGCGAGCGGCACCACAAGATATGTTACGTTCCCGGCTCTAGTGAGCATGACCGCAGCAAAAAACGCCTGAGAAAGAGATTGAAATATGATCGTTCAGCTCAACCCGCCTATACCTATTAAGACCCCCGAGGGAAAGGCTTTGGCCCATGTTCTTATTGATTATGGGCCTGAGTACGATCTTTTGTGGGTGGGTTTTCAAGAGAATGGTCAATGCTGGACGTGGAATAACAAGGACATCAGAGCAGATGAGAATATTACCTTCGGACGAAAAACCAAAACAAATCCCAATGGGCCACGGGTGGCATCATAGCTATGGGTGGCAGCGCCGAGCCGAACTCGATGAAGCCTACGACGGGTTTATGTATGAAACGCCAGACGGACATCTGATGCGATCAGTTGATCCGAGGCACAAAGAAGGGATGTTCCTCGACAAATATATCGTCGAGGACACCGGAGAAACGATTTACCAGATAAGCAAAGTCCCGCGCGTTTATTCCCGCAGAAGGAATAGAATTAAGCGACTTTAGGTTCCAGTGCTTTTACTCTGGCGTCCAGCTCTTTGACTGCGTTGATAAGCGCGAACACGAGCTGGTTGGTGTTCAGGTTGTACAGTGTTGTCTGCTGCCCAGTCTGGGGGTCTATGTAGACGGTAGTCCCAACCATGCTTGCAAGAGGTGTAGTTAGAACTTCTTGTGCGATAAGACCAGTTTGAATAGTTCCTTTATCGGGGCTGCCATACTCGCCATTGTAGGCATAATCAACGGGCATTAACTGTTTAAGAGCAGCCGTTCCAAGGGTGTATGGAGTAACGTCTTTCTTAGTTCTTGCATCGGAAACATTAGTCCATGTCGTGCCAAAGTAATTAGTGGCTTGGTCTACTGCACTTCCCAGTGCAAATGTGTCAAGCCCTAAAACAGTTTGGCATGTCCAGTAATTAAGGCTATTCGCG
>CAJBRY010000381.1 GCA_903958085.1 uncultured Geobacteraceae bacterium | reverse complement strand
TCGTTCTTTATTATTTTGTTTCTTTGCAAATCGGAAATTAACGATGCAGATTTACTTGCATTCTTATTTACCGAAAATCTGCATTTGTAATTACCGCTTACTGCTGATGCGTTAACTTTTTGTTTTTTGTTGTAAGCTATTGAAATTAAATATAATATAAGCGTTCTTTGATTTTTTGATTTGAATTGACCTTTAGTTTTGCAGCACTAACTGCGGAACTATGAATTCAGGAAAGTATGTCTTTGCTCAGGTTTTACAATTTGTCAATAGATATGAGTTTGAGAAGTTTGTAACTCATTACCGTGGCAATTACCGGGTAAGAGAGTTAAACTGTTGGAATCATTTTGTCCAACTTTTCTTTGGTCAGCTCACTTCTCTGAACTCGTTAAGGGACATTTGTGTATGTCTGAAGGCTCACAGGAAGAAGCTCTATCATCTGGGAGTCAAGCAAAATGTCAATCAGTCTACCTTATCGCGCGCAAACGAGAGTCGGGATTGGAGGATTTTTGCCGAGTTTGGAGAGTATCTGATTAAAACGGTGCGACCACTGTATGCGAACTGCTCTGTTCCAAATGTTGATATTGACAACGATATATTCGCCTTGGATTCAACTACCATCTCGTTAAGTATAAAACTCTCCAGGTGGGCTGAGGGGAAATATTCCAGAGGTGCGGTAAAAGTTCACACCCTACTTGATTTGAGAGGAAATATTCCCACCTTTATTTACATCACAGATGGGAAATATCATGATAGTAATATCCTGGATGTACTAGTTCCTGAACCTGAGGCGATATACTTGATGGACAAAGCATATATTGATTTCGCTGCTTTGTATGAGATGCATAAAGCCGGATCGTTTTTCGTCACCAGAGCCAAGGTTACCCTTGATTTTGAAGTCCTCGCGTGCAACTATAATATTGATGAAAGAACTGGTTTGAGAAGCGATAAAACGATCATACTGAAGGGGCCAAAGTCAAAACAACTGTATCCGGAAATTCTTCGGATCGTTGAATATTACGATGCTGAGAAAGATATTTTGCTAGTCTTTTTGAGTAACAACTTCGATGTCTCTGCCCTTGAGATCGCCCGCCTATACAAGAATCGATGGCAAATAGAAGTATTCTTCAAGTGGATCAAGCAGAATCTGATTATTAAAAAACTCTGGGGGCACTCTGAAAATGCTGTAAACCTCCATATTTGGGTCGCTATCTGCACCTATCTGACAGTCGCGTATATCAAGCATCAATTAACGAGCAACCTATCAGTCTATGAAATAATGCAGATTCTAAGCATCTCAGCTTTTGATAAAACACCACTGAAAGAACTACTTACAGATAATCAGGTCAATCAAAATGTCAAAGAACAATACAATTTACTAACACTTGAATTTTAACGCATCAGTACTAATTACCGCTTACAAATAGGCACCCTGGGCAGAATTGACGAGATTGCAGGCAGCAAAGACATCGACGTGTTGATTTCCAAACTGTCCAAATATTCCAATGAAGTGTTGATGGTCATAACCGGGCAGAGTAAGATTGATGCGCATAGCGTTTCCATTGGACCAGCCCTGGTGTTTGAACGCATCTGGAATGAGCTGGGAATGCCGAGTATCATTCACAAGATGACGGATGGCCGCAAATTTGCCTTTGATGTGGAACGGGCCATTTTTCTTACGGTCATGCATCGTTTGTTTGCCAGCGGCAGCGATCGGTCGTGTGAGAAATGGAAAGAGGATTACCATATTGAAAAAACCGACACCCTTGCCCTTCACCAGCTTTATCGCGCCATGGGCTTTTTGGGAGAAGAGATCGAAGATCAGAAAGATAAAACGCCATTTTCGCCACGTTGCAACAAAGACATCATTGAAGAACGATTGTTTGACCGGCGGGCTGATTTGTTCAGCGGCCTGGATCTTGTTTTCTTCGATACCACCTCGATTTACTTCGAAGGACTTGGGGGCGATGAACTGGGATGTTTGGGTCATAGCAAGGATCATCGTCCGGATTTAAACCAAATGATTGTGGGTGCTATCCTTGATGGCAATGGCGACCCCATATGCTGTGAGCTCTGGCCTGGCAATACATCGGATGTGAAAACCCTGTTACCGATAACCGACCGCATTAAAAACCGGTTTGGCGTAAACCAGTTTTGTGTGGTAGCCGACCGGGGAATGATCAGTGATGAGACCATTGAAGGACTTGAGAAGCGCAAGATATCGTACATACTGGGCGTAAGAATGCGCAACCAGAAGCTGGTCAGGGAAGAAGTGTTGTCCAGGGCAGGAAGGTTCGAAGAGGTAAGGCAGGAAAGTGATGTGGTCAATGACTCCCATCCGCTGAAAGTAAAAGAGGTAATGGCTGGTGGTAGCCGGTATATTGTATGTTTCAATGAACGGCAGGCCCGTAAAGATGCAGCCGACCGGCTGGCCATTCTCGAATCACTTGAAGAGAAAATTGCTTCCAGCCCGCAATCGCTCGTAGGAAACAAAGGATACAGCAAGTATCTGAAAGTAACCCGGAACACCTTCAGGATTGACAAGAAAAAGGTCGATGACGACCGGCGTTTTGACGGCAAATGGGTACTGGAAACCAATACAAATCTGCCTTCGGCTGAAGTTGCATTGAAGTACAAGGAGCTCTGGCAGGTTGAACTGGTGTTCCGCGATGTAAAAAGCATCCTTACCACCCGGCCCATTTTCCACAAGATGGATGAAACCATACGTGGCCATGTTTTTTGCAGCTTCCTCGCTCTGGTGCTCAGAAAAGAACTTGATAAACGGTTGGAACTACTGGACATGGATTATGAATGGAACGACATTAAACAAGATTTAACCGCTTTAAGAGAAGTATCACTGGAGGAAGACCTGTCAAAACTTGCTGTCAGAACAGCCTGTCGTGGCAAATGTGCTGATGTGTTTAAGGCAGTGGGCGTAGCAT
>CAJBRY010000380.1 GCA_903958085.1 uncultured Geobacteraceae bacterium | reverse complement strand
CGTGTTACGGTTTCAGGCGATTTGGTTCCATATGGTACGCGTGCAGTATCACCAAAGTAGAGAGTATCTTCCTGAGGAAGAGTCTGCATAATCTCACGCAAAACCGTTAGTCCGCCAACTCCGGAGTCAAATATTCCGATCGATCTCCACGTCACAGCAACTTCTCCTCAAAAAAATGTCCTCAATGGGTTGCAAACTATATACTTTTTGGTATCATTCAGGCAAGCCATTTACTGATATTAGAAAGTATAAAGTTGCTCATTTGAATGTTCAGCATATATGTTGAAAATAACGCATTATTTCTATATTAAAGTTACTCTTAATGCGCTAGAGTCTTTTTGAAATTTGTGCCTTTACAGGGAGGATATATGTACTCTATGGATAACATCGGAAGAAATACGATTGCCATGGTACTTGCAGGAGGTAAAGGGGAGCGCCTTAGCCCACTGACTTTGCGGCGCGCCAAACCAAGCGTAGCTTTTGGCGGAAAATACAAAATTATAGATTTTGTCTTAAGCAACCTCTTTAATTCCGGCATAAAAAAGGTTTACATATTAACTCAGTACCGCGCCTATTCGCTGAACAAACATATTCGTGAATCATGGGGTAAGTGGACCGGTCTGGGAGAATTCTATGTCGCAATATCTCCTGAAACCAGCAGCGAAAGCGAAGAGTGGTTTAAAGGTACGGCAGATGCCATTCTTCAATACTTGCGTTTTGTTGAATCATCCGACGCAGATTTTGTTGCTATTTTTGGAGGGGACCATATCTACAAAATGGATATTACTCAGATGATTAGCGCACACCGCATGAATCGTGCTGATATAACCATAGCTGCCCTTGAAGTACCCAAAGATGAGGCCAGTCGCTTCGGAGTATTTTCTGTGGACGATGATGCACGAGTAACTGCCTTTACTGAAAAGCCCGATGCCCCTGAAACTATTCCCGGACGTGATACATGTCTTGCTTCAATGGGGAATTACATCTTTTCCACGAAAAAGTTAATTGATGTACTTCTGGAAGGCAAAAAACTATATGAAGATCTGGATTTCGGCAAACACGTTATTCCTATGATGTTGAAAGGTGGAGACAGGGTTTTTGCCTACAATTTCAATGACAATCTGATACCTGGAATGAGAGCTGAAGAACGAGGTTACTGGAAGGATGTGGGAACAATAGATTCATATTACGAAGCAAATATGGACCTGATAAACGTTTCTCCACAACTGAACCTGTATAATTATAAATGGCCTATTCTGACAAACCAAGGAAACCTCCCTCCGGCTAAAACTGTTTTTGACGATGATGAGCGCCGAGGGGTAAATATTGATTCGTATGTTTGCGCCGGTTGCATTACCAGTGGCAGCACCGTAAGGCGCTCAATTCTCGGACCACTTTGCAAAGTGAACAGTTACAGCCTGATAGAGGAATCTATTCTGTTTGAAAATGTAACCGTGGGACGCCATGTAAAAATCAGAAGAGCAATAATAGATAAGGGAGTCGTAGTTCAGGATGGAACAACTATAGGATACGACATAGAATCTGACCTGCGTAATGGTTATACCGTCACAGAATCCGGTATTGTTGTGGTCCCACGCAAGGACAAATAAATAGCAGGGGTACAGCTTAATTGCCGTACCCCTATTTCAATAATTTACCAATACTTTCCAATAAACGTTTATTTTCATCGCTGGTTCTAATTGCAATCCTGAAAAACTTCCCTGACAGCCCCATAAAACTCGCACAGTCACGTATCAGTATTCTCTGAGGCAAAAGGCGTTCCTTTAATTCTCGAGATGTAATTCCCTCTTTGATTTCTATGAGGAGATAATTTGCGTTGGAGGGATAAAGCCTGAGTTGTGGAAAACAACCAAGGCTTTCGAAAAGAACTCGCCGTTCCTGCCGAATAAATTCGAGACTTTCCTGATTATGTTGAACATCTTGAAGCGCAGCCACGCCGGCTGCAAGAGCCATTGTATTAACACTCCAAGGCCCTCCCATTGAATCCAGCCTCTCTGCTAGGGTCGAATTACAGATCGCGTATCCAAGGCGCAATCCCGGTATTCCGAAAAACTTGGTCATCGAACGCAGCACTATGGCATTGTCACTATGAACTATCATCCTCTTTGCAGAGGCCTCTTCGCAAAAATCCATAAATGCCTCATCCAAAACAAGAAAAGCACCAGCATCAAGACATAGACTGTAGATTTTTTCAATAACCCTCTGCGGATATAGAGTCCCATTGGGATTCCCAGGATTGCAGACAAAAAGTGCGTCAATACCTCCACCCAGTGCGCGCTCAAGTTTATCTGTGTCAATGGCAAAATTATTTTCCGGCGACAGAATGAAATGTTCAGCTTCCCAATGGTGCTGTCCAAGAGCACGTACATACTCGCTGAACGAAGGCGAGATAATCAGAGCTTTTTTTCCATGTAGCATTGCCGGGAGATTATATATAAGTTCGGTCGAACCATTTGCGATAGTAAAGTTGGATGGTGAAAGTGCGTGGTGTCTTGCCAGCGCCTGTTTCAATTCCTTATGACTACTATCAGGATAGTGAACAAGCTTATCAAGTGAGCAGATCAGAGATTTCCGAACTAATGAAGACATACCAAGCGGATTGATGCTGGCGGAAAAATCAAGTATCTGCTCAGCAGCTACTCCAAGTGTTCTCGCAACGGTAAAAATGTTGCCACCATGATCATATGAATGAGACATGGATTCCTCTCAGGCAGTAGACAGTCAGGATGCTGATACCCGCCATCAGTAGCGTTGATACATACATCAGTTTTATCATACCGCGATAAGTACGTTCGTCAAGTGGCTGGAGATTATCGCCAATATACTCTTTAACTGTATACTTACCACTATAACTGGAAGGGCCTCCTAATCTTACGCCCAAAGCGCCTGCAGCTGCTGATTCCGGATGGCCGCTGTTTGGAGAAGAGTGTTTCAGGCGATCCCGAAAAATTATTCTCATTGCAGCAATAGCTGAGCATCCAGATAGCGGAGCTGCCATTACAAACAACAGCGCTGAAATTCGAGCAGGTATATAGTTGAGCAGATCATCCATTCTTGCTGATGCCCACCCAAATTTGAGATAACGATCATTCCTGTAGCCTACCATTGAATCCAGTGTGCTGCTTGCTTTAAATGCCATTGCAGCAACCGGACCACCAATTGCAAGCCAAAACAGCGGAGCAATTATGCCATCAGAAGTATTTTCAGCGACTGTCTCTACGACTGCACGCCAAATATCAGATTCTTCAAGTTGATCCGTATCACGTCCGACGATGTAAGAAAGATAGTGTCTTGCCGTTGGAAGATCTCCATCCAGTAATGCGGAAACAACGCGGGCAGACTCTTTATGCAGTGAGCGGCTAGCAAGACAGCTTGAAGAGACAAGGAGAGCCGCAATCCAACCCAGCAGAGAATATATTCCAGAAAAAAATTTCAATATACAAAATGTAGCTGCAGCAGTGGAGAAGAGAACTATAAACAGCAAAAATATTCCCGCCAGTCGCTCATTCAGCCAGTCGCGGCGGAGAATATTTTCCAGTACTTTTATCATCTTTCCGATTGCTACAACCGGGTGTGGAAGGCAATGAGGGTCACCAACAATGAGATCAAGCAGGAGAGCCAAAAAAATTACCAGTGGATCAGGATGTACCACTACCCAACCCACAGATGGCCATAATACGAGGAAGATCCAAATGCTTTTCAAACTGTTCGGCCAGTTGATCGAACGGATCATGCTCCGCCTGTTTTTCGTCTCCTCGCCGTAGCGGCATCCCCTTTTCAAGTCTAACACTATTTAGATATATCTCGCGAAATCGTCTGTTTTCAAAAATTCCATGTAGATAAGTGCCAAATATTCTCCCGTCTAAAGAGACAGCTCCGTCTTCGACAGAAACAGAAGTTACTCCACGCCTAAAAATACGCGAAAATGGCCTACTACCCTTATCAAGAACTGTGTGACCCATATGGATTTCATAACCAGTCATGACACCATTGCAGTCCGGTGCCACCATTAAACCCGCATCATCAAGATATGTCAAAGCCTGATGAGTCTCTTTTTCCAACTGTAGAACAGTTGTCGATGGAAGAAGATCCAGCCCTTGCGCTTCTTTAATGGAAGATTCTACACCGTCTGGATCTAGCACTGCAGTTCCAAGCATTTGAAAGCCGCCGCATATCCCTACGATTCGCCCTTTAAAAGCGCGTATTGCTTCATATAAATCCCGCTCCATAAGGAAATAGAGGTCTGCTATAGTTGATTTACTCCCCGGAATGACAAGAATATCCATTGCATTCAAATTATCCGGCACCTCTATGTAGTTCAGATTAACATCTGGCTCATTCTGCAACGGGTCGAAATCTGTATAATTTGAGATTCGCGGTAGCTTAAGTACACCAATGTTTATTTTTTTATGTGCGGACATGAGGCTCACGACTTTTGAGCGATTACCAAGAGCAACACTGTCTTCAGCAGGCAGGCTTATATCCGCAAACCAGGGAAGAATACCAAGCACAGGCACACCGGTACGCTGCTCAATAAATTCGATTCCTGTATTGAGCACATCAACATCCCCACGAAATTTATTTATAATAATACCCTTTATATATGAGCGTTCCATGGGATCCAGAAGCTCCATAGTGCCTACAATCTGAGCGAAAACTCCGCCTCGATCTATATCAGCAACAATAATCACCGGGCAACGTGCCATGGCGGCAATTTTGAGGTTGGCAATGTCTTTTGCCTTCAGGTTGATTTCTGAAATGCTTCCTGCTCCTTCTATGACAATAAACTCATAGGCTTGACGTAACCGGTCAAAGCTTTGCCAGATTTTTTCAAAGGCGGTTGACTTGTAGACATCATATTGTGAAATGGACATATTACCAACCGGCCTACCATGCACGATTACCTGACTACCGGTATCAGAGTTAGGTTTCAGGAGTATGGGATTCATATCGGTATGGGGATTTATATCACAGGCTTGCGCCTGAACCGCCTGAGCCCTGCCAATCTCACCACCTTCAGGAGTGACGTAGGAATTAAGAGACATGTTCTGTGATTTAAATGGAGCAACCGATATCCCCCTTTTTAGCAGGCAACGACAGAAACCGGCAGTAATAACAGATTTTCCTACATCAGAAGCAGTGCCGCAAAACATAAGCGCACCAGGATTCATAACAGGCGCTTGATCTGTGACTAATTCTGTCGCAATCTGCGATTTATTATACTTGGCGGTGTAACCGCGCGGTGTCACAATGCGACCGTCTGTATCAATAAAAGTACTTGCATTGCCTACAAGAACGATACTAGACATATTAATCTCATAATCAAGAAGCTTACCGAGAGTTGTTACTGTGATTTCCTCTCCCTCGCGACACGCATTATTTACAATTCCGGCAGGAGTCTCAGCAGCCCTGAATGAAAGCATAATTTTTTGTGCTTCCTCTATCTGGTTTCTGCGACTTTTACTCCGCGGGTTATAAATAGCTATCACAAAATCGGCACTTGCAGCTGCTTCCAGTCTGGATTTTATCAATTCCCATGGAGTCAGCAGATCCGACAAAGAAATCACTGCAAAATCGTGCATAAGAGGGGCACCAAGCAAAGCTGCTGCAGCCTGCACCGCAGAAATGCCAGGAATGATTCTAATATCCAGATGCTGAAGATCAGGGTTTTGCCTGACTTCCATATCAAGGAGCTCAAGAACCAGCCCGGCCATGCCATATATTCCGGAGTCACCTCCCGAAATCAGCGCAACAGGTTCGCCGGCTCGTGCAAGACTGATAGCCTCTCGACATCGCTGCACTTCCTGCATCATGCCGGTGGATATGACCTTTTTGTCACTAAGCAAGGGGCGCACTAACTCAACGTAGTTATCATACCCGATAATTACAGTGGAATCTGCAATAGCCTCGCGGGCTGCCTCGGTGAGCTGATTTATAGCACCTGGTCCGGTGCCAATTATGTAGAGTGGAGCCATGAGCGCCTCGAAATGGAGTTTATTAAAATTTGCAATTAGTTTCAGCTGCTATAAGAAGCGTAGTGCAGCTTTACCCGCGCAAGATAGTCACGTGTTTCCCGGGGCATACGATCCGGTCGTTTATCAACATTGCCAGGACCCCAGTTATAGGCGGCAAGAGCGGCATCAACGTCACCATTATAACGCTGAAGCATATCTTTCAGAAAACGGGTGCCACCCATAACATTCTGCTCTGGATTGAATGAGTCGCTCACCCCCAAGGAACGCGCGGTTGCAGGCATAAGCTGCATAAGCCCACGCGCCCCGGCATGCGACACCGCATTTGGATTAAAGTCACTCTCAACTTTGATGACCGCCTTGATCAGCCCAACGTCTACACCATACTTACTCGAGGCCTTGTGTATTAAAGGCTCAAGCCAATCCGTATCGGAATGAGAATTTTCTGGCTTTTTATTATTGGAGGAGGAAATAACCGGAGCAGAATCCGTATCGGTAAGGTCCTTAAGTTGCGATGGAACAGAGGCAGTAGCTGAAGATTTATTTTGCGCATCTCCTGAAGGGATATGATCTCTATACGCCTGTAAAAGCGCAGACGTAGAAGGTAAAAAGAAATTATTTGAAGAAGATGGAGCATCGACGGAAGAGTCACCGGCCAGATTTAGTGAACTGTGCAGCATCTGTAGCGTGAGCGATTCAGCCAGCTCCCTTGCTTTATCGCCAGCACGGGATTCCGGCAGTTCGCCGTTGCCCAGTGCTTTATCCAGACTCTCGGCAAAGCCCCTCACATTCTTTACAGAACTATTATCAACTGTATGACGAAGAGGCTCAAGTGAAGCCAGCAATGAAAGCTTTTCAACTGTCATCGGCATAACGATCAATCCTCGCTGAAAGCCAGATTCTTCTTTTTTAGTTTTTCAATTAGCGTTGTTCGCTTCAAATTAAGAAGCAATGCTGCTTCCTTTTTGTTTCCTCCTGAACGGGCAAGAGCCTGCATTATGAGATTGTTTTCAAACTCGTCAACTGCAGTATTCAGGCAGATACCACCTTCAGGCAGCAAATTATCGAGAGCCAAAGGTGTTGTTTGAACCGGCACCGCATGTATCTGTTTCCCTGAAAGATATTTCTCAGGCAGATCATCCGGTGTGATGAGCCCGCTTCCCTTAAGAATAACAAGTCGCTCTACAAGATTTTCGAGTTCCCGGACGTTCCCTGGCCACTCATAGTTACAAAGGATGCCAAGCGAGTCACGGGAAAAGCCTTTTACAGCATGACGTTTGTCCGCGTTGAAACGGGTCAGGAAAGTGTGAATTAGAAGCGGGATATCATCGCGCCTCTCACGCAAAGGAGGAATGGTTATAGGGATTACAGAAAGTCGGTAATAGAGGTCTTCACGGAAATCCCTGCTAACTACCAGTTCCTCAAGATTTTTATTTGTGGCGGCAACAATGCGAACATCTACTTTTTGCGACTTAGACGCCCCTACAGGTTCAAATTCCCTGTTTTGAAGCACCCTCAATAATTTCACCTGGAGATTTGCCTTCATATCGCCAATTTCGTCAAGGAACAGGGTTCCTTTGTCAGCCATTTCAAAACGACCAGCGCGATTGGCATAAGCTCCTGTGAAAGAGCCTTTAACATGCCCAAAGAGCTCACTTTCCAATAGATCATCAGGAATTGCCGCGCAATTCACCGGAACAAATTTTTTCGAGTTCCGATCACTCAATTGATGGATGGCTCTTGCTGCAAGTTCCTTGCCGGTCCCTGATTCTCCCTGTATGAGGACAGTTGCATTTGAAGCAGCAACTTTTGTAATCATTTCAAAGAGCGCCCGCATCGGTTCGCTTGTACCAGTCATAGAGGTTGACAAAATTTGGTTATGCCCCGAAGCAACGGAGCAACGGTCGAACATCTTCATCGACTGATACTCTCTAGCCCGCATTACAAGGCTTTCAAGCTCATCCAGATTAACAGGTTTGGGAAGCGAAAAAACTGAGTCACTGCATTTTTTTTTGAATTCTGCGTTTGGAGATTCGCCATATCCTATCAAAACAATCAAGGAGTTTAGCTGAGTACTCCGTTCACTGAAATCTGGCGCTATCAAACCTAGATAAGCCAGATCTGCGATAACAATATCAACATTATTTTTCTTTATTGTGTCAAAAAAAGTAGCACCTTCATTTGCAACAGCAATGGAATATCCTTGATACGTCAAAAAAGCCGATACCAGATCACGCGTCTTAACATCACTGTCTGCGATCAATATTGTTCCGTTATCACGCATGACTCGCCATGCCTCCGTAGAATTCATTGCCTTTCCATATAGTACATGGAATACTTTAAATGTCAATAAAATGACTTAACTGCTTCACTATAAAACATAACTCCCACCTGATCACAAAAAAATTTGACAATTAATTTTTCTATGTTGCTTGATATAGATTGATTTGCATGGTAGATATATGGAGGAAATTTGAGTCTACTTACTGGATGTAAATATCTCAAATCGTAGCTAGGCTTTGATACTCTCATTTTGAGTGAGGAGAACGAATTGATGCAGAACGCACTTGTGCCGGTAAAGAATGACAATAACCACGATGAACTTATCCAGCTGGTAAGTTTCAGCCTTGATCAGGAAGAGTATGGT